>JBHENG010000019.1:0-29125 GCA_046262195.1 Pyrinomonadaceae bacterium
GATTGGAGTTGAGTGCGTGGGGGCTGGACCCGGCGGCGTTTGGGGCAGCGGAAGAGACGATAACTACGCGTGTTGACGTGAGGCAGTATCTGGATCAAAAACTGGCGGCACTCAGATGTCACAAAACGCAGTTCGGACCTGATAATTTGTTCACGTCTCTTCCGGATGACCTGGCAGAAGAGTTTCTCGGCGTCGAGTTTTTCACTCGTGCGACGCCGCAGAGTGGATCGGACCACGACCCCCTGCTCAAGCTGCTGTCGGGATATTAGTTAGCCCTAATCTGGAAATTCCTCGCTAATCATACTTTGGCATTATTAACCTTTAATTGCGGGCTTACTAGCGGATACCGAGACTGCCGCATATCAGCGACAACACTCGTTGACTTTCGTTGTTTTCGGGCATATTCTTATGAGAATTCCTGGCCTGAGAGGCAATACGATCCAGATGAAGAAGCTTTTTGAAATAATCGCAGTCTTGTTGTGCGTTTCCTTACTCACGCCAGGCTTGTGCGTGGGGGCCGTAACCCCTCTTCCTGAGATAACGCAGCTCACGTTTAAGTACCCGGCGGACGACTCCGTACGCATAGATCTGGCTACTTCGTCCCCCGTTTACGCCTATACCATCACCAAAACGCTTGACCGCACGGTCATCGACATCCCGGGCGTGACATCTCGTCTCTATCCGGCTTATACCGTTCGAAACAGTTTTGATGTTCAGGTCGATACCAGCGCTATTGCCTTCGTAAGTCGAACGGGGCTGAGGCTGACGATAATTTCGCCGCGAGGCACGATCGTAGAGCATATCGATGATCCGGCAAAAATGAGTTTCCTGGTGCGCCGACCGGTAAGCACGTTGGCAAGCGGAGCAGCAGCCGCAGCTTCGGCAAAGACCCGTGTCCCCACTCCGATGGCCGGGACAAAAACAACGCCCGCGACAATCCCTTTACCTCAGGTGCAGAATGTGAGCTATAAGCTTGCGCCTGCGCCGGTCAGCACTCCTCCTAAGGAGTCAATTGAACCCGTTCGAACCACTACGCCTCGGTCGGATACGGGCGGTTTGCGCGGAAAGGTCCGTGATCAGCACGGGGCGGTTATCGTTGGGGCAGTGGTCGCGATCATAGGCCCGGATAAAGTAGCCAGGGCGGTGAAGACGGACGGCGAAGGTAAGTTTGCGATCTCAGACCTACCGCTGGGAAACTATTCCGTAGTGGTCCGGGCGACGCACTTTGCCGAGTTTAGGGCTGATAACGTCGAGGTGATCCGACGAAGCGCTCGAGATCTGGATGTTGTTTTGAAAGTGAACGTCATCCAACCCGAGACCGTAACGGTCGCTGCCGAGGAAAAGGGTCTTAGCACCGATCTCGCGAGCAACGCGGGCAGCGTAGTGCTAGATCAGCATGATCTCAGCACGATGCCTCAGGACCCGGCGGGTTTCTCTGCAGCGTTGCAGGCTCTCGCGGCCGCTAATGGCGGCATGGGGGGCGAAATCGTCGTTGATGGCTTTCCCGGTGGCCGCATCCCGCCGAAGCAGGCGATCAAAGAGATCCGGATCAGCAAGAATACATACTCGGCCGAGTATAGCCGCCCCGGTAATGGCCGTATCGAGATCATCACTAAGCCCGGGATGGAGGACTATAGCGGCGGTGGCTACCTTGGTTTTAACGACCGTCGTTTGAATACCCGTGACCCGTTCACAGCTCCGCCGCTGCCTTATGGTTCAAAGGATTATGGCTTTTACTTTGGCGGACCGCTGATAAAGAAGAGGCTTTCGTTCTTTTCAAACTTCGACCGGGGGCGATCTACGTCCTCGACGTCCGTCAACGCACGGGTGCTCGATGGTAGATACAACATTGTCCCTTACGACCGCTCATTTATATCGCCGCAGCATTACGCGAATATCACGACGCGGTTCGACCTTCAGCTCAACGATCGCAATACTTTCATAACTAAGTACGCCTATTCTGGCAATGGCGCACGCAATGGCGGTTTTGGCGGCACCACGCTTCCGGATCGGGTGTTTGATTCGACGGGTAGCGAGCACTTGCTTCAGTTCTCAGTTACGAGCGTACTCTCAAGCAATATCGTTACAGAGACGAGGTCACAGTACGTCCGGCGTGACAGCTCGAGGCAGGCCCCTTCATTTGGTTTGTCCATCGATGTGCCGGGGGCGTTTCTGACTGGGTCGTCGTTCGGGCGAATTGCCCGGGTGACCGATCGGCTGGATATCCACAACGTTACAACCGCTACATTTGGCGACCACACGATCAGAGCGGGCGGCGGCTTCCGGTACTCGGACATTCTAGATTCAACAGATCAGGGGTTCGGCGGCACGTATCGTTTTGACGGCGCGATTGGACCGGTTTTAGATGCGTCGGGTCGCGTTGTGCTTAATGCGGGTCAGTCGTCAATGAACCAGCTCACCGGTATCGAACGTTACCGTCGCACGCTGCTGCTAGCTAGCATGGGCCGGACGGCAGCGGAGATCAGGAGCCTGGGTGGCGGCGCCTCACAGTTCAGCATTACACGTGGTAATAGTGACATCGACATCGTGCAGCGAAGCTTTTACGGGTTTGCTCAGGACGAATGGAAGCTTAGACCCAATTTCACATTGGGCGTCGGTATGCGAGTCGAGGGGCAGTCCAATGTCCCCCACGGGTTAGCTATCGGACCCCGAATATCGTTTGCGTGGGCAAAACGAGCATCCGGCAGTAAGGAAGCCAAACGGGACGACCGCCCGACTCTCGTCGTCAGGGGCGGCACAGGGCTCTTCTATGAGCCTTTTGGCGAAGATCTGACCCTCAGGGCAGATCGGCTAAATGGTGCGGATACCAGACAGTATGTAGTTACCGACCCGGTGTTGCTCGACGCATTTCCCGCTGTTCCGTCCGAGGCATCTCTAAGAGGCGCCGCTGTTCCGGCTACTACCATCACAGTGGATCCGAACCTTCGTCTGCCAATGATTTTGCAATCCACGATGGGTATCGAAAAACAGCTGCCGCGGAAATTCGTCTTAGCCGCTAACTTCATGAGCATACGGGGGCGAAACAGCCTCAGAACCCGTCTCCTGGATCCTGCGGCCAGGCGCTTTCAATACGAGTCTACGGGTAAGTTCGACCAGAGACAGCTCTCGCTAACGCTCTCGCGACGGCTTAGCAGTGCGTCTTTTTACGCGACCTACAATCTCAGCAGTGCCAGGGGTGATACCGACGGGGCGTCCTCGGTGCCATTTGATAGGTTCAATCCCCGGCTAGATTTCGGCCGTGCTTCATCCGATGTCAGGCATTCAGTCTATGTTGGCGGATGGATAAAAGCATTTGGCCTAGATGTCAGTCCGACCGTTGTATACAGGTCCGGTGTGCCGTTCAACATCACGGTCGGACGCGACCTGAATGGCGACACGGTACTGAATGATCGTCCCGCATTTGCCACAGATCTGAGCCGGCCTAGTGTCGTTGTTACGCCATTCGGAACATTCGATACTGATCCGATCGCGGGCCAGCAGACCATTCCACGAAATTACGGTACAAGCCCGAGCTTTTTATCCGTAAACCTCAATATTAGTAAAGCTTTTACTCTCTCGGGTGATTCAAAACCTCGATTCGCGAGCGAGCGTTTTTTGGGTATACCGGTTCCGAAGCGTCCGATATACCTTACGTTTTCGGTTCAGGTGGAAAACCTTCTAAACCAAACAAATCCATATTTGCCCGAAGGAAATTTAAGCTCGCCGTTATTTGGAAGAACTTTCTATTCTGCCGGATCATATGGATTCGGTTCGTATCAACCAGGAAACCGGATCATTAAACCCTACATTAACCTCAGTTTTTGAGGAGCTGATTGCAGAAGTAAAATCGTTATCGTTTTCGAGAAAGCGATTTTCCAAGTTTCAAAACTATCCGAATACTATTATCCCGGCCGTCTTGCGACGGGGGCGACAGTTGCGGCATCTGAAGTCGCAGACGTTTAACCGCGATCCAGTACCGGAAAGGATTTTGGAAGCCTTGCGCGCAGATTGCGCGACCTCGTTGCTGGGTCGTGCGGCAGAAATCCTCAGAGGCGAGCCTAACACCTACCCAAAATTCCTTTTCTACTCGGATCTATCGATCGGAACTGGACCACAATCACCAAAATTAGTTCGAAGCGAGTTCGTTTAAGCCGTGTGGTTGCAACGATTGCAGCAACGCACCCGTCAAGACGGTCTGTGCGGTACGGTCCTTGCTCCGAGAACACTCGGGCCGCCCACACGGCCACACCTTCGGACAATAGTCCTCCAGCCCGAAGTTAGACATCAATTAATGAGCCGCGGTTGCGCGAATTAGCACCCAGATCCGACCCACCTGACTCAACAATATGAAAAAGCATTTCTCACTCGCGCTCTGTTTCGTCATCACTCTCTGCCTCCTGGTTTGCAATTCCTCCTTAAATGTTCAAGCGCAGCTGAACGCAAATTTCTCCAATCCGGCAAGTACCGAGTTCCGGACTGATTGCGATCCACTTCGTGAGCTTGAGCGGAGCACGTTCAATCTCATAAATGAAGAAAGGATCAAGCAGGGCTTATCTGCGATCCCTTGGTCCGAACAGTTGGCGGACCTCGCCCGGCTCCACTCCAGGGATATGATGATTAACAGTTATTTTAGTCACGAGAGCCCCGGCGGCAAACAGGTCAGCGAACGCGCCGGTGCTCGGGGCCTAAACAACTGGCGGGCTATGGGGGAAAATATTGCCTATATACGTGGTTATGAACAGCCCGATGCTCAGATCGTGGACTGTTGGCTGAGTTCCGCGGGCCACCGAAGAAATATCTTGAAGCCAGAGTGGGATCAGGGGGGTCTTGGTGTCGCCGTAACAGGGGAAGGAGATTATTACTTTACGCAGATCTTCATGCGTACGAAATAGCGATGAATCAAGCGGGTTCACAGAATTCGACCGAACTGCCGGATGCTATAATATTCCGGTGGCCCATACTCTCTATGCCCTGGTAATCGATGATGATGCGCAAGTAAGCGGCCTTGTCGCTCGCGCGCTTGAGATCGACGGGTGGCATGTCAGCGAAGCGGCCTCGGCAGAGGAAGCTTTGGAAAGATTGAACGAACGGTCATGGTCGCTCGTTTTTTCTGATGTCGTGCTTGGGGGCATGGACGGTTACGAAGTGCTGCGCCAATTTTCAGATCAGAAGCCCGACGCGCGTTTCGTCCTGATGACCGGACACGGTTCGGCAGCCGGAGCGCTGGATGCGACCTCGATAGGAGCACATGATTATCTTGTAAAGCCGTTTTCGATCTTGGATGTGACGGCCATCTCATCAGCCGTCCGCGAGCAGCAACAGCATCACGACGAGGATAATAGGAAATCTGCCAAGGATAATCGAAAAACTGAGGATGCCGGATACAAATCCGATCTGCCCTTGATCGGCAAGAGCGCAAGATTCGTCGAGTGCTTGAAAATGGTCGGCCGTATCGCCGCGACCGATCTGCCGGTACTCATCACCGGCGAATCGGGAACCGGCAAAGAGGTCGTCGCGCGAGCGATCCACCAACGAAGCCGCCGGGTGACGGGGCAATTTGTGACGGTCAATTGCGGGGCGATCCCCAATGAGTTGATCGAATCAGAGCTTTTTGGTCATGCTAAGGGTGCCTTTACCGGTGCCGATCGTGAGCGGGTCGGGCTTTGGGAAGTTGCAACCGGTGGAACGCTATTGCTGGACGAAATAACTGAGACGAGCCCACTGTTTCAGGTGAAGCTGCTTCGTGCTTTGCAGGAAGGTGAGATCCGGCGTGTCGGTTCGAACCGGACCATAAAGGTAGACGTCCGGGTGCTCGCTGCGACCAACCGAGACATCGAAGTCCAGGTTGCGGAGAACCGGTTCCGGCAGGATCTGATGTACCGACTCAACGCTGTCACGATCGAGTTGCCGCCACTTCGCGAACGTCTTGAAGATATTCGCCCCCTCGCCGAACATTTTGCCGCGCAGGTCCAACTCGCCGGCACCAAGCCAGTGCGCTTTTCTCAGTCCGCGATCGAGAAACTCAAGGCCTATAGCTGGCCAGGCAATATCAGGGAACTGGAGAATGCAGTTCTTCACGCGGTTTCCTTGAGCGACGGCCTTATCTACCCAGACCATCTTCCCATTCGCATTCGTGACTTCGACCCGCACTCGGTCGATTCATTTGATGGGGATGACGCGGGGCCTGCGACACAAGCTGGTACTAAATGGCTATCGCTCTCGGAATTGGAAAAACAATACGTTACCCGTGTCTTGGCACACACTGAGGGCAATAAACAGGCCGCATCCCGAATCCTTAATATAGACCGAAAGACCCTCGCCCGCATAATCAGCCGTGAGGTCGATAACCAATAGAAAAAAGGGGGCGGGCAGTTGCCGCCTCGGGCGGACTCGTTCAAATTAGCATCGTAAATTACCCCGCTCGCGATCCGCTCCCTTTGCCGAACGGCGTCGAACATTTGATAACTCCTCGCTTAAGTGGGGTGTAACGACCGTCGGAGTATCACCGGTGGGTAAGGATGCCCGGGCTTGGCGTCTTAGTTCGGCCGCATATACCGACTCTTCAGAATCCAATGGGTAAGGTCGAGCGGATGGTTGGCGAGCGCCCGCAGGGCCGGCGTTTGATCGGGATCCTCTAGGATTACCACGAACAATGAGGTGTCGACGGTCGAGCCGTGAACGGGTGCGAAACTCAGCCGGCCCCAAGCACATACCCCGCTCCCCGTCCGGTAACCGTTCATCATCCGGTGCGAGCGGCGCTGCCCGCAGAGAACCTCGACAAGGGCACGGCGGTCGGCTTCAGGGTCGGCCGGATAAAGGATTTCTGCAAAGGCCATTCCACCGATCTTAGCTTCAGTGGTGCCGAGCATGTCCGCCATCTTCCGATTACCTCGAATAAGGTGGCCGGAAGCGGAGAAGATCCCCACACCGGAGGTGTTTTGATCAAATTCTTCACCGAGGGCGGCCGGCAACTGGTCAATGTCGCAAGATCGGGCAGATCGCAAAGTTAGCGCGATGGCGTAGTCGAACCGCTGGTCATCGACATAACGGCCTTCCGACTCGATGAGCCGCCAGGTGCCGTCCTCATTCAGAATTCGGAGCTCGATAGGCATAACATGGCTTCCCCAATGCAGGGCGTCGAGGAAAACGCGGAATTCGGCGCGATCGGCCGAATGCACGAGCTCAAAGATGTCCCGACCGAGAAGCCTTCCCGGTCCGTAGCCAAACGTTTTCGACGCCGACGGGCTTTCAAACAATACCGTGCCATCGCGGCCGTCGATCATCACGGTCACGCCCGATTTATCACCCATGAGCGCGTTGAATATATGTTCACTGGCGAGGCTATCAGCAGCCCGTCTCGGCCGCAAAATGTCATGACACGCCGCAACCAGCCTCACGTCGTCAAATGGACGCTGAATGTACTCCGTCGCCCCGCATCGGAAACTGTCTGAAACTATCGGCGAAAGACTCGGTAAATCGCCGATAAGCAGTATCGGGGTCGCAGCCGTCGTTGCGTCGTGCCGCATCATCGTACACAGTCTGAGACCATCGATGGCAGGCATGGCGAGTTCGCTTATTACGAGTTCGGGTGCCGTACTGCTGGCGGTAGCGATCGCATGCAGGCCATCGTTCTCGAACAGAACCGAGTATCCCTCGTCTTCAAATGCTGCTGCAGCGGCAGAAAACTTGCACCGGTCGTCAGTTATCATGAGGATAGATCGTTCAGTTACTTTCATTTGGAGATTTATGCAGCGGCATAGGCACGCAAAAGGGGGTCTGCATCAGGGTTTTACGGACGACGTCACGCGGCACTTAACCGAGCAAGTTCATCGTTTTGTAGTAGCTTAGGCGAAGGGCCGGTCCGGTCCTCCGCAGTCTCTATCTGCAACAACCGAGCCATTCCACCCGGACCGTGTTTAACTGCTAAGAATATGGGCTGTTGCGTCGATCGTATTTATTATCAGCTAACGGTTGAGGAGTAGGCCGATCACTCAGTAGCGGTCCGATTCTCCACGCAATCCCCGAAAGAGTGAGGCATTTGTGGACGCAGCGCTGACCCGCCGAAATCACGCGGGCACGACATCGGAATTCCACGCCGATATCTCAAAAACCGGTTTGTTATGAGTTCTGGTGCATGCGGCTGTTCCAAAGTATTTTGTAAAGCCGGTAAGTCGCGGGATCGAGATTTGGGTAGGTTGCGAATAATCCCCTCAGGACCCAGAGTCCAGCACCCTGCGGTAGCGTATCCGCTAGCAACTGAGATGGGGAGGGCGTTTATCCTTTGCCGTATCCGTCTGCGCGTCTAGCAAGTACCCAAATTCTTGCGCAGGTAAGGGCCTGCTGAACAGAAACCCTTGAAATTCGTCGCAGCGGACCAGCTCGAGAAACTGAAGCTGAGCTTCCGTTTCCACGCCTTCCGCAACCACTCTTAGATCGAGGTTATGCGCGAGGGCGATAACTGCTGTTACCAGTGACGCCGCGTCTCGATCTGTCGACAGGTCGTTTACGAATGACTTGTCGATCTTTAGGACATCAACCGGTAGACTCCTCAATTGACCAAGTGATGAGTATCCTGTGCCAAAATCGTCGATCGATACCGTGATGCCAAGCTCCTTGAGTTCGTCGAACACATTTACTGCGAGTTCAGCACTCGTCATTATCGAGCTTTCGGTCACTTCGATGTTCAGGAATTGAGGATCGAGTTCTGCCACCTCGGCGGATGTTCGAATTATTTCCGCGAGGCCGGCTTTGAATTGCCGCGCGCATACATTCACGGCAATCGAGATTGGGTAGCCGGCGTCGTGCCAGGCCTTAGTTTGACGGCAGGCTTCCCCCAATATCCAGGCGCCGAAATCGACTATGAGCCCCGTGTCCTCGGCGATAGCGATAAATTCGAGCGGCGATATGCGCCCAAGTACGGGATGCGACCAACGCATCAATGCCTCGGCGCCGACAATGCGCCCCGTGCGGATGTCGATCTTGGGCTGGTAATGGGCGTTAAGCTCGCTATTCTCCATCGCGTGCCGGAGGCTGTTCTCAAGATCGAGCCTTCGCATCGCTGTTGCCTGCATTTCAGTGGTGTAGAACTCATATGAATTGTGCCCCTCGGCGTTGGCATGTGCGAGTGCGATGCGTGCGCTCTTTATGATGGAATGCGAATAGCTGCCGTCCTCGGGGTACAAGCTGATGCCTATGGAAGCGGTCAGGTCAAAGCTGTGTTCGGCTACACGAAGCGGCTCACCGGCGCAGGCCAGCAGGCGTCCGGCGACGCCCGCAACCTCAGCCGCGTTGCTGATCTCGGGTAAGAGCACGGCAAATTCGTCCGCCTCGTAACGGGCCACTGTCGCCTCGGGGCCAACGCACCGTGATAGTCGCCCTGCGAACTCCTTGAGCATTTCGTTGCCGCTGGAATGTCCGAGCGTGTCGCGGATCTCACGAAAACGGTTCGGGGAAACTAACAAGACCGCTGCGCGATAATCCGTGCCAGCAAGCTGCAATGCTTGCTGGAGACGCTCGTCAAAAAAAGCACTGTTTCGCAAACCCGTCAGCTCATCATAATAAGCAAGATACTCAAGTCGTTTTGTGCGTTCCTCGACAAGACGCTCAAGGTCCTCGTCGTGGGCTCTTTTTTCGACCAGCAGGCAGTGATGTTCGAGGGCGCGGTGTACGGCGATCTCAACGTGATCGAGATCGAACGGCTTAGTCAAGAAATCAAACGCCCCGGCCCGGATCGCGCCGATCGCATTGTCCATCGTTTGATTGCCGCTAATGACAATGGTGACGGTGTCCGGCGATAATTCATGGACCTGCGTCAGTAACTCAACGCCGCTCATGCCTGGCATGTTGATGTCGCTGATAACGAGCGCCGGACGATCGGCTTGCAGGAGCGCCAGAGCTTGGCCACCGGACTCAGCAGTAAAGCACAAATACGAATCTGAAAGTAGCCGCGACAGAAGCTCGCGAACAGATTGTTCGTCATCAACGATCAGTACTTTCAGCTCTTTCGCAGGGCCCGACATACTACTCTCGTCCCCCCGCGTCGAGCAGGTCTCTGACCTTTCGAGCAACCCCGTCTATGGAGAATGGTTTCTGCACGTAATTGAGATTCGTCGGCTGCATTCCGTGCCGAACGATCGCGTCGTCGCTATACGCTGAAGCGAAGAGTATTCGAGTGCGGGGACAGATAGCGGTGAGCTTTTCGGCCAATTCTGCGCCCCCCATCCTTGGCATCACAACGTCCGTTATCACAAGGTCAATGCGATCGCTGTTCTTTTGGAAGCTCTCAAGCGCCTCGACGCCATGATTTTTTGCCTCACTCATCTCGCGCTCATCCGATGCGCGCACCTCCGTTTTGACCGCTTTCCGCTCGCTGATAACAAGCACAACGAAAACGAGCAATGCTAAAACGGAGCTCGCCGAGATGATCGACTGGATAGTAGTGTTGGCGGGGAGGGGATTGTCGTAGACAGAGATTCCGGCAAGGAGAATTGCAAGCAACAGGCCGGGCCGGCGTCCGGCGAACCACGCAACTATGACGAGGCCAACAATGACGGGGACCGTAAAATTGATATTTATCGAAAACCAGCGGAGCAGGTTCTGGATACCAAGGATGATCGCCAGGACCAATATCGCCAGACCGTACCGCCGCAGAAAAGACGTGGCCTGTGACGAGCCTATTCGGGGAGCAGCCTTCGATGGGGCGCCATGATGGTTGCGCAGTCCTAAAAGGCTATCGAGGGGGAGAGCCCGCGTGCGATTGCTCTTGGGCATACATGGCCGTCAACCCCTTCGACACACCAAGCGTAGCTGTGTCCTGAAGAATGTGCGCCCCTGACGGGCGCCGCTATCCCTCGGGAGTACTTTCACAGCGAATTAACGGCTGCGCGATACTAGCACTATGCCGACGACATTACAATATCTTTTTCTCGAATGGCGTCCTGGCCTTTTCAAGCGCCTTTTTTTCGCTCGCGAGCCGTTTTCGGCCGCAATTCGCGACTCTTCATACACGCGGACTTTTCGTTTGGCGGCACACCGAGCTACCTTTGATTATCGAGTCGCTGCACGACCCTGAACACCTGCCAGAGACGTTCATGGGCTGACCAGGCGCCGGCTAGACATCTGCGACAGGGCGGTTTGTGTAATGGATCGGTATCGGGCCGAGATGCGCCGGACATAATTCTGCGTTTCGGCGTAGGGTGGTATTTGATAGCCGTATTTGATCACAGCGCCTTCGCCGGCATTGTACCCGGCAAGTGCGAGGTTTATGTCACCAGAGAACATATCGAGCAGAAGTCGCATATATTTGACTCCGCCTTCAATATTTTGCTGCGGATCATAGATGTCAGTGACGCCCATTCGTTTCGCTGTAAAAGGCATCAATTGCATAAGACCCCTTGCGCCTTTGTTTGACGTCGCTCGCCGTTTGAACGAGGATTCCTGGCCCATTTGCGCATAGATTAGAAGCGGGTCGATACGATGCCGCCGACTCGAATCAACTATGAAGGCATCGATCATCTCGTCGCCCGTCGAATACCCTCGTAGCCGCGTCCCGGCGGTCATCGACTGCCGGTTGCTGCTTACCGGTGCTGCTGCGGAGCTTTCGGCGGAGCTTTCGGCGTACCATCCGTTACCGCCCGCCGTTACCAGGGCGGTCCTCTTTATGAGCCTCGCGGGCAGGACACCCGTTGCGGTAGCTATGGGCCTTTTGGTGGATTCGCCCGTCGGCGGAGACGGTATGTAATGTTTCGGAGCCCCTTGCTTCATGGATCGATCACTGGTTTGTCCCAGCGTTTCGGAGGCCGGCGTGGAGCGGACCTCCGCATTTGCTGCGGTGTTGAAACTATCAAAATAGCGCTGTCGATCCTGGGCAAATGTTGAAGCAGCCAGGACGACAACCCACATGGATGTGAGTAGGTAGGATTTTTTCATTTTTGTGGTTTGAACTTAGCGGTGGGCCAAAGATCGACTATGACTGATTGCGACGTTGACGACACGGTTCCTAACCGAACCGGGTCCCATGTCTAGTGCGACATGAATGTATTGACCTGATTGTGGGGGCTTTACCAGGAGTTCAAGACGCCCCGCGGGCAGATCGCGGAGGATGTACGAGCCCTGCTTATCGGATATCGTCAGGTGGTTTACGGCCGTGATTTGTGCACCTTCAACGGGCTCGTCTTTGCCCGGCTTATAGACGCCGTCTCCGTCCTTATCGAGAAATACGACTCCGGTAATCTCGCGTTGCGGCGTCACCTGGATGTCAAAGCTGGTGTGTCGCCCGGCTTCGACTTCGATCAATGAAATAGCGCGTTTAGGGGCCGGCCATGTCGCGGGCAAAGATGCTCGATCGATCTCGATCGTGTATTTGCCGGGTCGGAGATATGGGAATAGGAAGCTTCCGTCAGCTGACGAAATGCGTTCAAAGAAGAAATTTGCGAACCCGGCGTTTACACGCCGGGCCATGACCTTCACGTTACGAATCCCGGTCGGGGCGGCGTCATTTTGTTCCGTTCTACGGCCGGTGTCGAAAACGACACGGCCGCCGAGCGATCCAAAATTCGCTTCGTCGGAAATGTTCTTGTTCGCCTTTTGTATCGAAGCAGGACCGGTCATTTTCTCGAGCCTTACCTCGCTCGACGCATCATCTGCGACGGTCGGCCTCTGTTGCGCATCGGCAAAACAAACACATAAAAGTATTGCGGAAACGAATAACCCTGACGGATAGATCGATCTTGGTTTTGTCATATATGATCTCGGGACGAAACGTGCGGTTGGAATAGGTCTAGCGTTTTGGGCGGTTCGATCCAAAGGCTGCGGGGATTGCGTTAGTAAGAGCGGCGACAACGGAAGCTGCTGTTTGGATTGAAGGCCGGGAAGCGGGAAAGAAGATCAGACTATGAGAGAGACCCGTGGGAATTAAAAGGATCTGATGGCAACCCTAGATGGCCGCATGTTGTCTTGGGCAACTTCGATGCCAATTGCGCTACTCAGTCGGCAACGTAGTGTAATCACAGAAAAAGCAAGGGTTACGTGGGAAGAATTTCATCGAGCGCAACGCCGCTTACAGGTCGATCATTCGCGCCGCCGAGGCGTTTCGTCCGATCGGTGTCCAAATTGGGCGGGAGAATTGACCGTTCGGATCCCGCGTCGGGCAGGCGGCGATCAAGCTCCCGCTGCCTCGTTCTGCTGGTGAAAAATGTGACCAGACAGCGATAGATCGTATCTGCGGCGGCATTGATTCGGGAAAAATGACCCACTCGTTCGGGAAAAATGACCCATTGTTGACTAGCACGTTTCTTGATCACAAAAGCGGGAATTCACTTAGCGGATTATTCTCAACAATAACGGTTTAACCTCTCATCCATCGCTCGAATGGCACGGCCATTGCTCAGAACCCAAACGATCCCAAAAAAAAGCTCGAAGGAGAACAAGGAGATGAACGAAGCACCCCCCTTCGTAACAGCTTACCTAGTCGTTTGGACCTTACTATTCTCAGTAACAACGTTGGGCCAGCAAGTTTGGGAGCCGGTAACGGCAGATCGGACAACGATCCAGGACAAAGAGCGTGCTGGCTATCTTATCGAAGTTTCAGGCTCGGACGGTGCCAGTCAGAGCTTTTCCAGAGAAGCGAAGGCGATTGCACGCATCCTGTCATCGCCCGCCATGAAGAACCCGGTGGTGATCGACGATCAGGGTTACGCGCGTGAATTAGTGCTGGAAGCTGTCGCCTCTCGCCTAGCAAGAGATCCGCATGGAAAACGGTTGTTCCGCGTCAACTGGCATGCTTTATTTGGCGCGATCAGTGACGAAAAGGAGTTTGACCGCATTCTCGAGGGTCTTCTGAAATATATTGCAGCCTCAAAGCGCACGATGGTGATCTATCTTGATGACGTCGCCAGCTTTTCGTCTGAGACACCGATCCTCGGCACAAGGGTTGCCACGAGCCTCTACAAAGCTCTTTCCGAAGACAAGATCCAGATCATGAGCGCGGCTGATGCGGATACTTTTAAGCGCAAGATCGCGGGCGACGATCGGCTGCGATCGCGTTTTGAAAAAGTCGCGATCTGGGAAGACAAAGACGACGATTCGTTTGTGGGCGACAAGCTTTCGCCGGATCTGCGAGAATTGGTAGCCGGTGCCGACCAGAATAGGAGCGTTAAGGTTATTCTCCAGTCGGATGATATAGACAATCCACAGCTTCTTGATGTACTCAAAAGGAATGGTGTCGTCATAGGAGACCGTGCCGCAGCCTTGAATATGCTGGTCATTGACCTGCCGGTTCGCGTCGCCGAAGAGGTCGCGGCCGCTCAAGGTGCGAAACATCTTTCGCTTGATAAAGCGATCGGATTCCTGGGCCATATTGAAACGACCACTGGTGTTTCGCTTGTTCGTACCCTGACCAACACGACGAGCCAGCTTGACGGCTCGGGTATCGGGATAGCCGTAGTGGATTCGGGTGTTTATCAGAACCATCGTTTTTTTATGGACGCCTTTGGTAAAGACCGCGTTGTGACGAGTGTCGATTTTACCGGCGAAACAGCAAATACGAGTAAGGACTCCTATGGCCACGGTTCACACGTTGCTGGGCTCATTGCCGGAAGCAAGGGCCAGACCACTGAGCTGATCGATTACCGCTCAGTAGCGCCCAACGCGAACATAATCAACGTTCGTGTGCTGGGTTCAAACGGAACTGGTACTACCGCGGCTCTGCTTCAAGGGCTCAACTGGATCTACACCAATCGCACGGCGCAGAATATTAAGGTCGTCAATTTGAGCCTTGGCACGCCGGCGCTCGACTCGTGGCGTAACGATCCTATTTGCCGTGCGGCACGAAAGCTCGTCGATGCAGGTATCGTGGTTGTTGCCGCGGCCGGCAACAACGGCAAAAATGCCGCTGGGCAAAAGATCTACGGAGCGGTCCATAGTCCAGGCAACGATCCTTCGGTTATCACGGTCGGAGCAGCGAACACATTTGGTACTGACGCTCGCAATGATGACGGCATCGCGACATTCAGCTCGCGCGGACCCACACGGTCATATTCAACGAACGCCACTACTGGTGTTAAGACCTACGATAATCTGCTCAAGCCGGATCTCGTTGCCCCCGGCAACAGGATCATCTCGGCTATCGGACAAGGCAGTGCGATACTTGCGGCAAACCCAAGCCTGGCGGTTTATCCGACCGGTGCCAATAACGATGCCGTGACTATGATGTATCTTTCAGGTTCCTCGATGTCAACCCCGATCGTATCGGGAACGGCCGCTCTTCTGCTCCAGGCAAATCCGAAGTTAACGCCGAATATGGTGAAGATGCTCTTGGAATACACGGCGCAGCCGCTCGCGGGCTTTAATGTCCTCGAACAGGGCGCAGGGGAACTGAACGTAGAAGGAGCCATAAGAGTAGCAAACCAGATCCGCCAGGATCTGCAGAATCCGACTCCGAAAGGAACTCAGCTGCTTAATTCGAATACGATCCCTGATCATACGTCGACCATCGCAGGAACACGCTTTCAGTGGTCGGGCGGTATCGTCGGCAGCTACGGAACTGCGGTGGGTACGGATTGGATCACGAAATACCAGAACGTTTACGCCAATTGTACGTTGATCAGCGACGGGATCATGGTCAGTAACGGCATCATGGTCAGTGACGGCATCATGCTCAGTGACGGCATCATGGTCAGTGACGGCATCATGGTCAGCGACGGTGTCTTGTTGACTGGCGATGCGCCGGCAAGCGGGACCGCAACGCTTAACCGCGGCAGATCGATCGGTGCGTCGAATCTGCTTTTCGGCAATTCAGCATTGATGGTCGACCGCTCCCTGTTTTCCGACGGGATCCTCATGAGCGACGGCATCATGGTCAGTGACGGCATCATGGTCAGCGATAGTGTACGGTCCATGAGCAACGCCATCATGGCCAGCGGCGACAACACGAGCGCGATGCGATAACTCAACTTTTCTTGGCTACTTAGACGAATATTGGGCCCGAGGTTAGCAGTGACGTCATAACCCGGGTCGATCAAGGGGAGCATAAACAATATGTCGAATCAAATGGGCACGGCAATTAGCATGGTGGCTTATCAAAAACGGCAGGAATCGGAAAAAGCTGCTCGGGCAACGCCGCTGGGTGAATACGACCGGCCACAAGCTCTGGATTTTCTCTCACGTCGACCTTTGAACACGGTCATTTTGTCCGGTTGGCTTCGTGAACATGGAGTTGTCAACCCTCTGAACCAAGGTGTGTTTTACGGTTGTCGGGACACTAAAGGCGATTTCATTGGCATAGCCCTTATCGGAAAGAACACTTTTTTCGAGGCTCATTCCGATGAGGCGATCAGAGCCTTCGCGGAATGCATGCGTGCGTACCCTGATGCCCGGATGGTATTTGCCGAGGAAGAAACACTTACCCGCTTTTGGCACCATTATGTCCGGGTCGGACAGTCACCAAGGCTCTCATGCCAGGAATTACTGATCTCAATTCGTCGGGCTCCGGGCAATATCGATGATCACGGCGATTTACGTCTCGCGACGCGCGAGGACCTGGATCAAATCGTAGCCGCACATGCCGAATTGGTGCTATCCGAGACAGGAGTTGATCCACTTGAAGACGATGCCGACGGATTTCGAGCGCGTTGTGCCAGACGCGTGGAGCACGGTCGGGTCTGGGTTTGGATGAAAAGCGGCAAACTAATATTCAAGACCGACGTCATTAGTGAGACACCTGAGGCCGTCTATATTGAAGGCTTATGGTTAAACCCAAGTGAGCGTGGGGAAGGCATTTCTCGCCAGGGTCTGAACAGTTTGTGCCAGCGGCTTTTGACCGGGTCAAACGCAATATGCGGATTTGTAGACAAAAAGAATGCGGTAGCCCGGTCACTTTATCGCGCAACTGGGTTCGTTGAAACCCACAAATACGCCAAGATCTACGTATAACCAATGTTACGAACTTGGATAATGCACCGAAAAGGAACAGTATTGGCATTGCCGATCGGCATTTCCCGATCGGCCCAAGGATCCCTACATGTGTGCGGCCCCCCGCCAGCTGGTTCAACGATGGAGAAGAACGCGATAAACAAGGTCAATTACTACAAGCCCTTCATGTGGTCAGTAATTGCCGTCGGCTTTGTTGTTTTGGTATGGTCTCTCTACCGAGTGCCCGATCAAGTATTTGATCGCCGATTTCTGTTTCTGGCCATCGTAACAGTCTTTGTTGGCTCCCATATTGGCATTGAATTCTCTCGTCATAAGATCCAGATAACGGTTTCCGATACGTTCGTTTTCCTCACATTCCTGCTTTTTGGATGTGAAGCCGCTGTTTTGGTCGCAGCCGCCGAAGCATTTTACTCATCTTTTCGCTTTTCTAAACTGTGGCGGACCAGATTATTCAACTCTGCTCTACTGGCCTGCGCGACGTTTTCTTCAGGGTCGGTCGTCACTCTCGTGTTCGGGCCTCCCGCCGAGATGCTAAGCGCACCACTGACGTCGAAATTACTTACGGCGGTCTTCGTCTTGGCCTGCTGCCAGTATTTTTTCAACTCAAGCATCGCCGCGATCCGTGAATCGCTCAAAACGAGGCAGCAGCTTTGGCGTACGTGGAAGGACCATTTTCTCTGGGCTTCGGTAACTTACTTTGCGGGCGCCTCGGCAGCAGGAATTACCGCAATACTCATCATGGGCAGCGGCTTCTATGCGTTTGTCGCATCGATTCCGATTATTAGCATCATCTATTTCACTTACCGTTCGTACCACAAACAGCTCGAGGCCAAAACGGAACAGGTTGAACAGGCAGCCCGCTACGCAGAGGAACAGGAGCGCATCAATGATGTGCTTCGTCAAAGTCAGGAACATTTTCGCGGAGCCTTCGACCACGCCGCCGTGGGAATGGCGTTAGTCGGAATCGATGGACGTTGGCTGAGAGTCAATCAATCGTTCTGCTCGCTTGTCGGTTATTCGGAAGATGAACTTCTGGGCCTGGATCTTCAATCCGTCACACATCCCGACGATATTGGTGACTATCTCGCGGAGATGGGCAGGCTAATTGAGAAAGATGTAGTCACCATCACCGCGGAAAAGCGTTACCTGCATAAACGTGGCCATGAGATCTGGACAATTATCAGCGCTTCGCTGGTAACGGATTTAGAGGGCGAGCCGCAGCATTTTGTTATGCAGGCTCAAGATATTTCTGAACGCAAGCTGTTGGAAGAACAGCTCCTCCAATCGCAAAAACTCGAATCCGTCGGACGCCTTGCTGGTGGTATTGCCCATGATTTCAATAATATGCTTACCGCGATCAACGGTTACAGCGAACTCGTACTGCGTCGACTTGCCGGTGATGATCCGACACGACAATACGTCGAGGAGATAAAGAAAGCAGGAGAGAGGTCCGCCCTGCTAACAAATCAGCTTTTGGCATTTAGCCGTAAACAGGTCCTTCACCTCGAGATCATCCGGATCAACGACGTTATTAAAGACACGAGCAATATGCTGAAACGCCTTATCGGCGACGATGTAGAGCTTGTCAGCGTTCTTGGTCCTAAGGTTGGAAATATCAATTTTGACGCCGGGCAACTCTCACAGGTAATTATGAACCTGGCGGTAAACGCCCGTGACGCGATGCCTGACGGAGGCAAATTGACGATCGAGACCTCAAATGTCTCTCTCGATGCGGATTACGTGAGCAAGCATGTAGGTGTTCTTCCGGGGCCATATGTTTTGCTTACGGTCAGGGATACCGGTACTGGTATCACCGAGGAACAGCTGCCACATATCTTTGAACCTTTTTACACGACAAAAGATATTGGGAAGGGTACCGGGCTGGGACTCGCAACTGTTTACGGGATCGTTAAACAGAGCGGCGGTAGCATATTTGTTTCCAGTGAAGTAGGTAGCGGCGCCACCTTCGAAATTTTTCTTCCGCGCGTCACGGACGAATCCGAAGTTCTCGAACCAAAAGAAGACACCGTGGTTAAGTTTGCGCTCGGCAACGAGACGATCTTGCTTGTCGAGGACGAGGAAATCGTCCGAACTCTGAGCCGTCAGATCCTTGAATCATGCGGCTATTCCGTCATTGGGGCCCGAGACGGCCTCGAAGCTCTGGAAATATTCGAAAAGGAGAAAGCTCGGATCGATCTATTATTGACCGATGTCATCATGCCGAACATGGGCGGCCGCGAGCTGGCCCAAAAGCTTCTGGAGAAGATGCCCGATCTGCCCGTACTTTTTGCGTCGGGTTACACGGAGTATAAGGCCGTGGATCAGCGCGTTCTGGACGCAAATGTCATTTTCGCTCAGAAGCCCTTCTCCGTCGATGATTTGTCGCGGAAGGTAAGAGATCTTCTCGATGAGCGAAAAAGTGAGTCGAAAAACCGCGAGATCCAGCGACATCGAAAATGGTAAAGAACTTCTGGTTTCTTTGCCCGCAATTCCTGTCAGAATTCTATTTTCTGCAATCAGGATCCTTACACGGCCTGGAGCGTCTCGGCTTTTCATCATAATTTGAAGTCCGTAACGGATGAGCCGGCCACGGTTTCAGAGACAAATACGGCACAGGAGCCAATAAAATCGAGGGGCCGGTCTGCGCGGCCCTTTTTCGTTTTACATTTTCATGGTTTCCATATTTGTGACGGCAGAACTTCCACCGTGATCGAGACTAACCTCATTTTTCGCCTTTCGAGGTGGTCTGCGGCGGCCATAATATGGCATATTATATCGACCATACTTTATATAGGACTCCGACAGTCGGATCTAAGATTTTGGAAACAGGGACAATCCCACGGACGCTTTTCGCCTTCGGAATAAACCATAAGACGGCTTCCGTCGAAGTTCGAGAAAAGCTCTATTTAAACGACGAAGAGATAAAGGCCTTCCTGCACCGGGTCCAAAACACCCTGCAGGAGTGCCTGGTCGTGTCGACGTGCAACAGAACCGAGATTTACGGGGTCAGCGCATCCACAGAGATCGATTTAAAATATTTGAAGGACGTCCTTATCGATATCAAGGATGCCGGTGGATACCTGCGGGACGAACACTTTTTCTCTCTTATTTCCTGCACCGCATGCCAGCAGCTCTTTAGTGTTGCCACAAGCATCGACAGCAAAGTTGTTGGTGATTCGCAAATATTAAAGCAGCTGCGCGAAGCCTATGCCACTGCTCGTGCGTATGGCAGCACAGGCAAGATACTGAACCAGCTTCTTCAGCGTGCATTTAAGCTCGGGAAAACGACCTACACCGAAACGTCTATCCATGAAGGCGCTATCTCCGTTAGCTTGGCGGCGGTCGAGTTAGCCCTGCGAACATTTGGTTCGCTCAGAAGACGCACCGCTTTGGTAATAGGTGCCGGCGAAACGGCGCGTTTGACCGCAGAGGCTCTCGTCAATAAGCGTATCGGCACTTTGCTTGTCACGAACCGCACTCGGCAGCACGCGGATGAGCTGCTGAGCAGCCTCGATCAAAACCTCGTTTTTGAGAAGGGAATTCTTGATTTCGGCACCTTTAAAGAACGACTGCCCAGGGTCGATGTCGTGATTAGCTCAACCGGTTCGAAAGAACCGATTCTCCACAAGCAAGATCTGGCTGACCAGGCCCGAACAACTCTCGTCATCGATATCGCGGTTCCGAGGGACATCGACACCAGTGTGTCTGAACTGCGGAATGTCATTCTGAAAAATATCGACGACCTTAATACCATAATCGGTGAGAATCAGGAACGACGACACGCTGACCTGCCCAAAGTAAAGGCGTTGATCGCCGCCGAAATGGTCGATTTCTTGACGTGGTATTATCTGTTGTCCATACTGCCCAACTACGAAAAAACCGGTCTCCCGCCATCCGCGGAACAGAGGCACGAGATCCTCCTTATCAAAGACCTGTTAAATCGACACCTCCCTGAGATCCATGAACTTGCCCGCCAAGCCGGAGCCAACTTCCAACAAGACCTCGAAAGTCACCATTCGCTCATCCGGAAGCTGCGAGCTGTTAAGGCACAAACTTTTGGCGCTCAGCCTGTATGAGACCCAAATATTTCATTGGATCACGCGGCAGCGACCTTGCGCTGTGGCAGTCAAATACCGTCAGGTCGCAATTGGAGACGCTTTTTCCGACTGCATCATTCGAGATCAAAATAATCAGTACGACCGGCGACGAGCTTCAGGAGGTGGCCCTCTCAAAAATCGGTGATAAGGGGCTCTTTACCCGACACATCGAGACCGCCCTTTTGCGGGGCGAGATCGACTTTGCAGTACACAGCCTGAAAGATCTGCAAACTGTACAGCCTGACGGCCTGATTATCGGCGCTGTCTGCGAGAGAGAGAAGCCGAACGATGTACTGATCTCGCGACGTTTTTCGACGCTCGACGATCTTCCTGATGGAGCTAAAGTTGCAACCGGCAGCCTTCGACGGCGTACCCAGCTTCTTCACCGGCGCCCTGATCTGGAGATCATTGAGATACGCGGCAATGTTCCTACCCGATTAAATAAATTTCTGGAATCTGATCTGGACGGGATGGTACTGGCATTTGCGGGACTAAACAGGCTGGGCCTGGCGTATGAGATAAGCCATTCAATTCCTGTGCAAATAATGCTGCCTGCCGTTGGACAAGCGGCCATCGCCGTCGAGATCCGGAAGGACGACAAAGCCGTCGCTTCAATGGCGGCAAAGCTGAACCATGAGCCGACCGCCATCGCGGTATCTGCAGAAAGAGCTTTTCTAAGACACCTTGAGGGGGGTTGCCAGGTGCCGATAGCCGGCCTCGCGACTGTCGAGAACGGGACCGTTCATCTTGACGGATTGGTTGGCAGCCTTGATGGTTCTGTTGTACTTCGGGAGAGTGCTGCATGCCCGCTTTCCGCGGCTGAGCAAACCGGTACAAAGCTTGCAGAGCGATTACTGGAAATAGGTGCGAGGGAACTCCTTACACGTCTCGAGCAGAATGCCATTCCGGCCGAGCCCGTGCTATGACTATATCGGCGGAGATCCTGGTTATCAGAAAAGATGATCAGTTTAGCGGACAGCTGCGTAGTGGCGGCTTCCGCGTCCAAAACCTACCGCTGATCGAAACCGTTCCGATCGATGATGTTCCTTCCTTACGAGCGGCCGTCAAAGATCTCGAATCATACGATGGCATATTTATCACCAGCCGTGTCGCCGCCGAGGTTTTCGTAAATACCTGGATCCACGGCCACCAGCGACCCGAAGTTTACGTTGTGGGTTCGCGCGCCGCTGAGATTCTCCAGGCCGCAGGCTGGCCCGTATCGATCGGCAATGATGCGAACACTGCCGCAGAATTGCTCGGATCACTCGGACTCGCACGACTCGCAGGGAAGCGATTTTTGTTCGTACGCGGCGACAAGAGTCTGAACAGAATACCGGCAATGCTTGACGGCATCGCAGAGCTCGATCACGTCGTCGTTTACAGAACCGTCGATCATCCGCTTGAGAAGGAGATCTTAAACGATATTCGAGGGTGGCTTGAACAAAGATCGTTCGACTGGATATGCTTTTTCAGTCCCTCGGCCGTCGAGCGATTCGTTGATGTGTTCGGTGATGTGGCTGCACCGAAAGCCGCAGTGATCGGCCGAACGACCGCCGCACGAGCGCGAGATCTCGGACTAGATGTGCGATTTGTTTCGCATACGTCAAGCGCATCATCTTTCGCATCGGGTCTGATCAAACATATCGATGGCTAATAACAGTGAGCATTTATTCTTACGAGCGTGTAAACGTGAACCCGTGGACCGCACTCCCATTTGGGTCATGCGTCAGGCGGGCCGTTATTTGCCGGAATACAGAGCGATTAGGTCGAAAATTGATTTTCTGGGTCTTTGCAAAACACCTGAGCTGGCAAGTGAGGTTACTGTTCAGCCGGTCGACATCATCGGTGTCGACGCCGCGATTTTGTTCTCCGACATCCTCGTCATTCCCGAAGCGATGGGGATGGACCTCGAGGTGGTCGAGTCACGTGGGCCGGTGTTCGATAAACCTGTTCGCTCGTCCGCAGACGTCGACATGCTCGACGCTGTCGGTATAACAGATCGGCTCGCGTATGTATTCGACGCAATATCCATGACCAAAGAAAAATTAGCAGACCGTGTTCCGCTGATCGGATTTTCGGGTGCACCATGGACATTGGCTACATATATGATCGAAGGCAGGGGATCTAAGAATTTCGATATTGCCAAATCATTTGCGTACACACATCCCACGGCAATGCACGGCCTGCTCGAAATGTTATCTGATGCGGTGGTGGAGTACCTGAACGCAAAGATCCGGGCCGGGTGCGACGCGGTGCAGATATTCGACACTTGGGCTGGGATCCTGTCCCCGGCTGATCTCGAAGAGTTTTCACTGCGTTATATCCGATACATTTGCGAACGGCTCGAGACCAATGGAGCCCCGGTTATCGTTTTTGCCAAAGGGGTGCATAAGGTAACGGTGATGGAACAGATCAAATGCGATGTGCTCGGGTTGGACTGGACGATGGATCTCGGCGCTGCCCGCCGGCAGCTTGGCGACCGTAAGGCTCTGCAAGGGAATCTCGACCCATGCATTCTCTTCGCATCAAATGAAAAAATAGAAGCCGAGGTGGACCGCATTTTGGCCAGCTATGGTCCTGGCAGCGGTCATGTATTCAATCTCGGCCACGGCATTCTCCCCACCACACCCGTCGAAAATGCCCGCTTTTTGGTAAGCTGTGTAAAAGAGTTGAGCCCGAAATTTCATAAAGAGTTTTCAGAATGAGCGCCTCCGCCGACACAATAGATCTTGATCTGTTGAAGAAATTTAACCAGCAGGGACCGCGATACACCTCGTATCCAACGGCACCTGTCTTTTCTTCTGATTTCACCGCCGCCGATTTCATCAATGAGATCCGGGACACCAATACGGACACATTCGCAGGCCCTATTTCCCTCTATTTTCACTTTCCTTTTTGTGCAAAGCTCTGCTATTTCTGCGGATGCAACATGAGTGTTTCCAATGATCGATCGCTGATCGGGGAATACAACGACTATCTTAAGAAAGAGATCGATCTACTAAAGCCTCTGATCTCGGACGACAGACGAGTGGCCCAGCTGCACTGGGGCGGAGGCACCCCGTCGCATCTTACACCTTCAGAGATCCGTGACGTAGGCGGTTACATACAACGGAATTTCCAGTTTCAGGACGATCTCGAAGCGAGTGTCGAGATCGACCCGCGCAATCTGACACGCGATCACATGGAAGCGTTCAGCGACATCGGATTTAATCGCACCAGCTTTGGAGTCCAGGACTTTGACCCTCGCGTTCAGGACGCGATAAACCGGGTTCAGTCCGAAGAGATCACGCGTCAGACTGTCGCCTGGGCCCGCGAACTCGGCTTTCGCAGCATAAATCTCGACCTGATCTATGGGCTGCCTTATCAAACGGTCGAGAGCTTCCGCGTCACGGTCGACAAGATCATTGACATCTCGCCAAATCGCATCGCGGTTTTCAACTATGCCCACGTGCCTTGGCTAAAGAAACATCAGGAGGTAATGCCTGCAGAGGCAATGCCAGCGGCGGATGAAAGATTGTCGATCCTGCAGATGACGATCGAGGGGCTCATTGACGCGGGCTATGTCTATATCGGTATGGATCATTTTGCCAAACCGGACGATGAACTCGCCGTTGCTCAGCGAAATAACACGCTTTACCGGAATTTCCAGGGATACTCGACCAAGGCCGGCTGTGACGTCTACGCGTTTGGCCTGTCGGCTATCAGCCAGTTCGAAAACATATACGCGCAAAACGTTAAGACGTTGAAAGACTATTACGATGCGGTCGACAGCGGCAGGGCGGCTACCGCCGTCGGCTATCGTATGACCCGGGATGACCACATCCGCAAGACGACCATCATGCAAATGATGTGCAATCTTGAGATCCACAAAAAACGTGTTGAGCGGCAGTTTGACATCGATTTTGATGAGTATTTCGCAGGCGATCTGCCGAAGCTGCGGCCCTTTGAGAGCGACGGCCTCGTTTCGGTCACTGAAGACAAGATCAGCATTGCAGGCTCAGGGATCCTGATCATCCGTAATGTCGCCATGTGCTTTGATGCCTATCTTGAGCGGATGATGAAGGAGAAGCCGGTCTTCTCCAAAACGGTGTGACAAACATGAGCGAGAAGATCGGTGTTGTGCTATTAAACCTTGGCGGTCCCGACTCGCTGGATGCCGTTGAGCCCTTTCTCTATAACCTTTTCAGCGATCCTGACATTATTGACTTCCCGCTAAGCTTTCTGTTTCGCAAAAGGCTAGCTCGCCTGATCGCAAGCAGGCGTCATCCCAGGATCCAGGAGCAATACAAACAGATCGGCGGCAAGTCTCCATTAAAGGACCATACGCTGCAACAGGCCGCGCTGCTTGAGCAAAGACTTAATGAGAGGTTCCCGGCAAAGGTCTACGTGGCCATGCGTTACTGGCATCCGAGCACCGCCGAGGCTCTTGATGCAGTTGAGGCTGACGGCATAAAGAAAGTAATCCTGCTGCCCTTGTATCCTCAGTACTCAAAAGCTACCACTGAGTCGAGTGTGAAGGACTGGAAAAAAGAGCTTGAATCGCGCCGCGGCACCCTCGACGTGGATGTTGCGCTGATCGAATCCTATTACGACCATCCGAGATACATCGATGCCTTTGTCGAACGGATAAATGAGGGTTTGGACCGGTTTTCGCCTGAGCTTAGGGATTCGGTTCACGTGCTCTTTAGTGCACACGGGACGCCCATGAAACTCGTCCGTGAGGGTGACCCGTATTCTCATCACATCCAGAAAACCGTCGATGCGATCGTCGACAGAGGCCGGTTCACTTTTGACCACAGCCTTTGTTATCAGTCGAAGGTCGGCCCCTTGAAGTGGCTTACCCCGTCTACGCCGGATACGATCGCCGAACTGGCCGCAAAGGGCGTAAAGAACATGCTGGTTGTCCCGGTTGCCTTTGCCTCTGATCACCTGGAAACACTTTATGAAGTCGGTATCGAATTCCGACATATGGCTAGCCTGGCCGGAGTTGATAATTTCCACGTGACCGAGGGTCTCAACGATTCCCCGACCTTCATTGACGCCCTTGCTCAGCTGGTGTTTACAAATGCGGCCCACGGTGAACCGGAGCGGTCGGCTGCAGCAAGTTGATGTCTGGAAAAGTGTGTATCATCGGAGGCGGTATTTCGGGCTTATGCGTTGCGTATAGGCTTAACAAAGCCGGGGTGGACGTAGGTGTTCTTGAAAAGAACAGTGAGGTTGGCGGCAACATTCACACCAGCCGTGATGCCGGATTCCTCTACGAGCATGGCCCAAATAGTACGCTAACAACCCGCGAGCTGCTCGACCTTATTGACCAGCTTGGTCTCACATCACAGATAGCATTGGCGAAGCCGGCTGCAAAAAAGCGTTTCATCATCAAAAAGGGAAAACTCACCGCCCTTCCATCGGCTCCCGTTGGCCTTCTAAATACAAGAGCGTTTACGCGCCGTTCTGTTTTGGGCCTTCTCAAGGAACCGTTTACCAAGCGTGGTTCCCGCGATAACGAATCGGTGGCAGACTTTTTCACCCGCCGTCTGGGCCCAGAGATCGTCAACTACGCGGTCGATCCCTTTATCTCGGGCATTTACGCCGGCGACCCGCAAAAGCTGGCCGTCGAGTTCGCACTTCCCAAACTCTACAGATTCGAGAGCGAACACGGGAGCATTTTGAAAGGAGCTTTTAAGAGCCGAAAAAACGGAAAGCAAAAGCTTCCCAAAGGGACTCCCCGCAGCCTGTCATTTGTCGGGGGAATGCAGACGCTCACTAATTCGCTCCAAGAGGAGCTGCGTGGCAAGATCACCACGAACTGCGGAGAAACTAAGGTCGAGAGCGATCGCCTCGGTGTTAATGTCATCGTTAATGGCTGCACCGAGCGTTTTGATTGCCTCGTCATTTCGACGCCGGCTTACATAGCAGCAGAATTTCTCAGACCGATCAGCGGTGAGGTCTCCGCGGCATTGGATTCCGTATTCTATCCCCCGGTCTCCGTTGTGTACCTTGGTTTCAAGGCCACAGATGTGCTTGTCGCCCCAAACGGATTCGGGTTTTTGGCCCCTCATCTCGAAAAACGGCCAGTGCTCGGCAGCCTTTTCACCTCGTCCGTATTTGAAGGGCGGGCACCTGAGGGGCACCACCTTTTCACGACGTTTATCGGGGGCAGCAGAGATCCTGAACTTGCGGGTCTCGATGAAGAGCAATTGACGGATATCGCCCTGGACGAATTGAGATCGTTGATGGGTGTTCGCGGCATTCCCGTTTTCAAAGCGGTGAAGAAATGGAAAAAGGCCATACCGCAGTACAATATCGGATATGGCCGTGTGCTGGATGCCATAAAAGTGTTCCGTCAAAACCATCCGCATATCTTTCTCTGCAGCAATTATCTCAACGGCATTTCGGTGAGTGATTGCATAAAGAATGCTGCAGAAACGGCCGCCGAAGTGATCGAGTATCTTAGCTCGAAAAAAACAAATGAGTAAATTCGATGCGTTGCCGGGTTTTCCGGTAAGCAGGCCAAGACGCTTGAGGAAAAATGCGAAACTTCGGGAAATGTTTCGAGAGACATACCTGCGGAGGTCCCACCTGATCTATCCCCTCTTCATCGTCGAGGGCGAAGGGATAAAGAATGAGATCCGCTCGATGCCTGGCCAGTCGCAAATGTCGGTCGACAACATTCTTCGCGAGTGTGACGAGATCCAAAACCTGGGTATCGATTCGGTGCTTCTTTTTGGGATACCGGCCGAAAAGGACGAAATCGGGTCGGGAGCATATGACGACGACGGCATCATTCAGCGAGGCACGCGCGAGATAAGAAAACGATTTCCGGAACTGCTCGTGATAACTGACGTTTGCTTGTGCGAATACACCTCGCACGGACATTGCGGAATTGTTGAGGACGGCGACGTAGCGAATGATGCCACACTTGAACTGCTGGTACGTGAGGCCGTGTCTCACGCCCGCTGTGGAGCGGATATCATAGCTCCCAGCGATATGATGGATGGCCGTATTGCCGCCATTCGAAAAGGTCTTGACGGTGCAGGTTTTTCAGGCACGCCCGTCATGGCGTACACAGCGAAATATTCCTCCTCCTTTTACGGTCCGTTTCGCGACGCGGCCGAGTCTGCCCCGCAGTTTGGAAACCGTAAGACATATCAAATGGACTTCGGCAATTCGGACGAAGCTCTCCGCGAGATCGCACTCGACATTAAAGAAGGAGCGGACATCATCATGGTCAAACCGGCTCTGTCTTATCTGGACGTCATACGCCGGGCAAAGGATGAGTTCAAAATGCCGCTGGCGGCTTACAACGTAAGCGGCGAGTTTTCCATGGTCAAAGCTGCCGCAGCTAATGGGTGGATCGACGGCGAACAGGTGATGATCGAGATCTTAACGTCCATAAAACGCGCCGGGGCCGATGTGATCATCACGTACTTTGCTAAAGAAGCAGCGGCCCTGCTTGATTAACAGAAAATGAATACTCAACAAAGCTCAGAGCTCTTTGCCGAGGCAAAGCAGCATATGCCCGGCGGCGTAAATTCGCCGGTGCGGGCATTTAGGTCGGTCGGCCGAGATCCGCTGTTTATCAGCCGCGCGAAAGGTTCTCAGATTGTTGATGTCGATGGAAATTCGTTCATTGACTACGTGGGTTCATGGGGACCCATGATCGTGGGCCACGCACACGAAAGAGTTATCGATGCCATCAGGACGGCAGCCGCAGACGGAACGAGTTTCGGTGCCAGCTCTGAAAAGGAGATCGAGCTGGCAAAACTCGTGAAGAGCTTTGTGCCCTCCGTCGAGATTATCCGGATGGTCAACTCGGGTACCGAGGCCACGATGAGCGCAATGCGGCTCGCCCGCGGGTTTACAGGCAGGGAAAAGATCATCAAATTCGAAGGCTGCTATCACGGACACGGGGATTCGTTCCTAAGCAAAGCAGGTTCAGGCGTTGCGACGCTTGGGTTGCCCGACAGCCCCGGCGTCACCAGGTCGACAGCGAAGGATACTCTCAACGCTACGTACAACAGCATTTCGTCGGTTGAACGACTTGTAGATGAAAACAAGGGCGAGATAGCGGCTGTGTTTATCGAACCGGTCGCCGGTAA
>JBHENG010000019.1:29135-35910 GCA_046262195.1 Pyrinomonadaceae bacterium
TTCTCTGCGAGAGCTTTGCACTGCGGAAGGGATCTTGCTGATCTTTGACGAGGTGATGAGCGGGTTTAGGGTCGCACGAGGCGGCGCTCAGGAACTCTACGACATCAAACCCGATCTAACCACCTTCGGTAAGATCATCGGCGGTGGGCTGCCCGTGGGTGCCTACGGCGGACGCCACGAGATAATGGAGTTGATCGCCCCCGCGGGGCCTGTTTACCAGGCGGGGACTCTGTCGGGCAATCCACTTGCCATGTCCGCCGGGATCGAGACGCTTCGCATCATCGACGAAGATTCGGCGTTTTATCAAAGAATCGAGGATCTCGGCTCAGAGCTCGAGAGCGGATTTCGCGAGGTATGCCAGGAAGCGGGTGTGCCAGCGACCTTGAACCGATGCGGCTCAATGTTCACTCTTTTTTTCACTGATGGACCAGTGACTAATTTCGACTCTGCAAAGACGTCCGATATTGGGCGTTTCGTGACATATTTCTCATCGATGCTTGAGGGAGGCGTATACCTGCCGCCATCTCAATTCGAAGCGTGCTTCATCTCGGCAGCACACAGTGATGGTGATATCAGAGACACCGTGAGTGCCGCACGATCGGCGATATCAATGGTGGAGGGGCGGCGCGTTTAGATCAGAGGTCACAGGTCCGCAGCTTTCAGAACGGCTGGGTTGCTGGGATTTATCCGTTTTAGTTTTTCGATAGTCTCACTCAGGGCGGCCCTGTCGCCGCTCTCCCGATAGGCCGCGGCAAGGTTCTGCAGCGTAACCTCATGGCCGGGGTCAATGCTTAGCGATACCTTGTACTCCTTTATGGCCCTCGGGATATCTCTCGGCTCGCGCAGGAAGAACGTCAACCCGAGATCGGTTCGGACCGTTATGTTCTTCGGCTCTTTTTCAAGTGCAAGAAGATACCATTTCTCGGCCACCTCATAATTTTCCCCGTCAAAATGCGCATTGCCTGCCTTTATTAAAGGCTCACTCTGGGACGGCTTTAACTTGACCGCCGCCTCGTAAATGCGGGCGGCATCTTCAAAACGCTGGATCTGATAATACAGATCGGCCGCTGTCATTTGTGCCTCATAGTCCTGAGGGCGCTGCTTTGCTTTTTCGATAGCCTCGGTCACCTGCGCGAGCGGCGCGGTGCCGGTGGGATCGCCGCTCGATGTGCCAAGCGGGGGATGGTCCGGCGGCAACGCGGGGTTGCCGCTTGAAACGCTGTCAGAGGTCACGGCCGCCGGCTTTTCCACGACGCCCCGGTTTACACTGTTCGCGAAAACAAAGCCCACGACGAGCCCGACTATCAGCCCTAGCACAGCGGACATGAGGTTATCTTTCTTCATTACTTAATAGTAATTCCGATGGATTCTAAAAATCTATTGGGGCGCTCCCCACCGATCAGGGCAAAGATGTAGTCGTTGGGTATTGTGCCGATCTCTTGCTTTGTTACGACGTTTTCGAGCACCAGCTCGTGCTCACGCATTTCCTTGATTCCCATGCCGAATTTAAGATCGATCAACCCGTCGTCGGCACATTTATACAGCTGAAACTTATTGCCGAATTTGACCGTTGGTGCCAGGTAATCGCGAACGAGCATTGTCACCTGGTTCATGTCCTGCGGACTCCGAGGGCTGATGGCCGCCCCGTCACGAGTGGCTACGAGGTCCACCGCGGCCTCGGCGGCAACATTTCCGCCGCCGACAACGGCGATGCGTTTTCCGCGAAAATCCATCGGATTTGAGAGGCCGTAAATGACCTTTTGCTCTTCGCGGCCGTCGATGACGGCTTTCAGATCCTCGTTCGGCAGACGAAGTTTGTTCGGAGCACCACGCAGTCCAATCGCTATGATCACACGGCGGGCAGTATACGTTTGCGGCAGCTTTTCGGAACCGCGTTCCGTTTTGACTACGAAATAGTCGCCATCATCGGCTTTGTTGACCGTCTTGCAGCTCTCGTTCTCGTTGATCGAGACGCCCTTTTCCGCCAGGCTTCCCAACCATACGTTCAGGATGTTCTCACGCTGGTCGCCGGGGATCTTTGTCTGGAGCTGATCGGCTATCTCCGCACGAAACCTGGCAAGAATGCTTCCCTGTTGGGGTAAAAAGGCAGTGCGGAAAGTCCCGGCCCAGTCGCCGTTTCCCTTGGACCGCAAATATCCGGATATTCGCTTCTTCAACTCCTTCTCTATCTTCTCAGCCAGCAGGGGCGAAAGCTCCGCACGCAGCGGCTGTGGCATCTTCCCGATCATCTCGGCGTGGAGCAGAGGCGTTTGTCCCTGAACGACGGCGGACACCTCCTGACCCAGGACAGCGAGGATCGCCTCATCATCGGCGGCCCCGTCGCCGGCATCATATTTTGCTTTTGCGAGCCCGAGGCCCGCCACGGGTATGCCGCCGAACCAATCTTTTGTGTCCGGTTTGAAGAATATGTACTTGCCTTTTGGATATAGATCGATGGTCGACAAGATCTTGGCCTGTTCGATTCCGACGTAACTTAATCTTGCCTCGCTGGCCGCTGCCGCGGCGGACGCTCCGCCCGGACCAATGCCGATAATGGCGACATCGTATTGCGCTTTCGGCTCAGGTTGAAGGTTCTGCAGTTCCGACGCGATGTGCGAAATCACGTCTGCACCCTCCTTCACCGCATTCTTTATCAGCGGCACGCCGGAAACGTCGCCGATGATATAGCAGCCCGGAACATTTGTCTGAAAGGTCGAGCCGTCACGGGTAGGGGTCGGCATCGACCGGACCTCCTTAGCCGTGTTGATCACAATGCACGCCTTTGGGTTAACAGGGCACTCGGCCTGGCATGCTGTGTCTTCCATGCAGAGGTCGGGAGCGACCGCGGTGGCCGTTCCATCTACGATGGCGAGCACGTCGTGTGGGCAGGCGTCCACGCAGGCCTGGCAGCCGATACATCGCTCGGGAAAAATGACTGGATGCGGATAGCTTGGCCCGCGATATTTATCTAGTCCAAGCTCGTTCAGCTCGGCGCCCGTGAGCGTACGTACTATCGCGGGCGGATCCGCCTTTTCGTCCCTCTGCCTGAAAAAACCAAATGCGCGTGCCGAATCGTTAAAGATCACTGTAAATCCGATCACCAGCATCACGGTCAAAATGCTCGCCCAGCCAATCCACGAAAGACCTCCGAAAACGAATGCGCCCTCCGGGACCCAGCGTTGGTTCAGCCAGATCAACAGTCCGATCACTGCGATACAAATGATGATATGTATCAGTTTCATTTGGCGTTCAGTTGTTTGATCTTTTCCGCCACCATATTTTTTCGACGCTGCAGGGCGTCCTCGGTTAGGAATTCGCTCCACCGGTCACCGCTGTATGGATGCTGAACGTGACATGAGATGCAGTTTGCCCCACCCGCCGCAAATCGCTCGTCCCGCTGGGTGCCCACTGAGTTCGTGTGGCACGCCGCGCACGTTTCTTTCGGCTTGTCGAGATCTTTCTTCTCAAAGTTGTGACACGTAGAACATGAGACGAGGCCGCGAGTATCGGCCGACAGCGCCGGGGGCGCCTTTAACCTGTAGACATGTATCGTATGAAAATGACGGCTTAGCTTTGCCTGCTCGCTCTTGTCGCCCGTCGCTGAGCTGTTGATCTCGGGTATGGCAGCAGCCACTTCGCGGTATACGCCCTTCCAATTCCACTCACCGTTCACCACGGGATATCCGTAAGAGCCCCCATGTGCCGTTTGCACGCCTTTGCCGTTGTAGGTCTTTTTATTGTTGTCGTTGTGACACTGAGCGCAGCTCTGGATCGCGGTCGCTGTCATGTCAAAGTCCGCGCCCTTATGTTCCTGGTGGCACACGGCGCAGGTTATGCCGGCCTCCTCATGAGCCTTGGTGTTGGAGGCATGAAACTGCTCACCCTGATGGCACCTGACGCATGAATTTTCCATCGGCTCGTTCGGCGCGTGACAGGTCGTGCATGAGTTGCCGTTTGACATCGCCGCGATCGAACTATTATCCACGACCATAGCGTGCTGATTGGCCAGCGGCATCGGTGCATATGTCTGCGGGTACCGGAAATACGCAAAGGCCCCAACGGCGCCGACGATCAGGAAAGCCCATATGAACAGGCCGAATCGCCACGGCCGACGCAAGTCGCGCGTGGGACGCCAGTTGTACATTGCCTTGCCGGGCTTTGGCTTTTCCGTCGGCCGCAGACGGGTTCCCCAGTCCTCTTTGTCACGTGTTCGTTTTTCCCAAAATAACTCTAATACGCCTTCTACATCGGACGCTGCACCGGCCGGCTCTCCGCCGGTTGCCGGTACCTTCGACGCGCCGATGGGCGTAGTTCCCAGGTGCTGGCGCTCGACTGATAACAATATCTCATCCCCGGACCGCGCCACCGATACCGTGAACGGCCCGATCTGTATAGTGTCGCCGTCGGCCAGAACGTCGGTCTTTTTTGGTCCGAGCACGCGTCCATTGAGTGTCAGGACGTTGGCGCTCGACAGGTTTATCAGGTAGTACTTTGACCCGAGCAGGTTTATGCCGGCGTGTATTCTCGAAACCGTCTCATGATCGAGAACGACCTCGCAGGTCTCCAGCCGCCCTATATAGATACTCTCCTGTTCGAGAGTTTTATATGGATACGCCGGGTCGTCGCAAGTTATCCTGAATTTTCCGTTTTCCTGACTCATCTACGCGGGCAATGAAAACATATTGACCTTTACCGGACGTTAAAATAGACGACCTGAATAATGTGAATCACCATCAGCACCAACATCAGTGAAGTAAAGAGTACATGCGGCGCAACCCACAATTTCAAAAGCTGGTGAAGATAGCAGAGTGCATCGACGCGGCGAAGAGTTGCCGCATTCTCTACCGCTTCCATAAGACGAGCATCGTCAATGCGTGACATGCCCTCTGCATCATCGCGAAACTCCTCGCGTGCGGCCGCCAGCATCGACTGCAGATCCTCTTTTCTAAAATACTGCCGCATCAGATAGCCAAGCCCGAGGAAGCGTCGACGGACCTTTCGCTGTATCAGGCGCTGAAGGTCGGAATTTGTTGTTTCGTCCGTCGCACGAACCAATTCCGCCCGCAGCTCTTCGCGTCTCGCTTCAAGGTCCTCGATCAACAGTGGCTCGCGCTCGATCTTGGTCATAAACTTCGGCACGAGAAAATAGCAGGCTGCACCAAAAAGCCCCGTTGCGATGACAAGATCGAACGAGATCATCAGCAGAGTCGTCAAAAGACCGCCGGAGGAGCGGCCCCCGTGTACCAGCAGCACCACGCCGGCCAAAACACCGAGATAGATATGCGACAGCATCCAGTACCTGAGGGCGCCGGCCCGCCTGCGGTACACCAGCTTTCGGGCCGGGTAAAGCATCACCCAGACAATGCTGGCGAGGCCCGCGATCCCGGTCAGCCATCGCATGGTGACCCAGGACCCGGGGCTGAGCGGCAGGTCCTGTGTAAACGCGCGAGTAGCCCATATTGCAAGCCCGCCGCCCGCTATCACGGCAAGTATTCCCACGATATGCCAAACGGTCGCCCACAGATCGAACTTATGTATATTCTCGCCGATCGCGTGCGTCTTGCTGCGGTGGGTCAATCCGATGGCCTGGTTCACCTCGTCAAAATACTCACGCGGATTCACTCGGACCAAAGCGCCCGTCGGGCAATTCTCCTCACACGAGTACGCTGCCCTTTTTGCCCCCTTGGGGTTCATGGGAGTGTATTTGCAAAGATTGCATTTGACCGCCAATAGGTTTTCAGTCTGCGTGACCGGCTCGGGCAGTTTCGCCTCTCGGATCGAGAATGCGGATAAGGCTTTTGTTACCACGCCGTTCCCATTCCCGTCCTTTGGATCGGGACGAGCGATCATAGAGATCGCGTTGTAGGGACACTGCGTTGCACAGTCGCCGCAGCCGATACAGGTCTTTGAATTAATATCGATCTCGCCGTCAGGATACCTGGCGATAGCACCGGTTGGGCACCCGGTCAGGCATTCGGGATCCTGACAGTGCATACAGACGCTGGGTACAAGGACGCTTTGTATCGCCGGCTTGTTAGGCTTGACTGGCCGTTCAATATGAATGCCTCGGCGTGTTAGGCGAGTGTGGCCGTGTACCTTGTGACACGCCAGCGAACAGTTGCCGCATCGTATGCACTTGGCCATGTCCATGACCAGCAGGTTTACGCCGTCCACAACTCCGGTATCGATCTCTCGCCCGGCCGATGTCAGCACCCGCGTGTCTGATGGGTGCGTCGGCCGCGGGCTTCGATCGCGCCCTGTGGAGGTTTGCAAAAATGGTACAACGGCGGTGCTCAGGCCTTTATCTTCTCGCAGCCTGCCGACGGCGACCTCTATTACCTCTGTCCGGCCTTTTACAGTTGCCGTATATTTCCAATTGCCCGGCGCGTCGACGGCCTCCAGGCCAAGGCAGGTCCCGCTTCCCATAAAATCCAGCCCGACAGATTCGTCTGACTCCACCAGCAGATCGGCTGCCTCGGGATTAAACTCGACGCCCGTTACACGCCGGATCCAGCCGTTGCGGACGAAAACGATCCGGTTGATAGGGTCGCCCTCCCGGAACAAAACATGGTCCTTTTCATAGACCGCGAAACGCGCTGCATCGCTTAAACGTCGGAGCAGATCACCATCAAGTTTTAAGTGGCTGAAATCTTTTAGCTCGTTGAGTGTGAGCGTCAGACCATATGCGCGATAATTGCGGTCGAGGGCCTTGCCGAATTTTGGAAGTTTTCGCAGCAGGCGGATCGCCGGGCGGGTGAATTCGAGTACGTAAGCC
>JBHENG010000019.1:35920-36432 GCA_046262195.1 Pyrinomonadaceae bacterium
TGCCCGGGGGTACTGAAACATTGGCTGTCCTCGGTGTCCCGGACAGGAGGGCCATCTCGCCGAAGGTATTGCCGGCGGGTATTTCGCCTACCTTCTTCTGGGTTCCGCCGGCCGCTGCAACCGAAGCATCCAGTTTTCCGCTGACCAGTACGTAAAATATGCTGCTTTCCCACGTGTTCTCGCGAACGATCAGCTCACCTGGCGCAAACTCAAGGAAGCGCACATAAGGGCCGACCTGTTTACCGCGGTAGCTGCGCCCAAACAGGATGATATCCATGTCCAGCTCGTTCTTGAACTCACCATTCGGGAGCTGTTCAACGAGCTCGGAAACGATATCAACGTGTTGAAAGGCCTTGATTACCTGCTCGTGCTTCTTTATTTCACGTGGCATCGGGGCTCAGAGATATCGGATCAAGTAGGTCGGAACCAATAAACTATCAGTAAAGCTATCGTGGCCAAAAAGGCCAGGATCGCAAACGTCAAAACAACGGCGATCAGCGTGAACCATGGGG
>JBHENG010000020.1:0-7663 GCA_046262195.1 Pyrinomonadaceae bacterium
CCAGTAGGCGGAGGGGGACTGATCTCAGGTATCGCATTAGGTCTTAGACGCAACGCAAAGGAAACAGAAATGTTAGGTGCGGAACCGTTGATTGCAAATGATGCGTCGCAATCGCTTCAGGCGGGGCATGTGGTCGCGAATCCCGTGGAACCAATTACGGTGGCTGACGGAGCCCGAACTATCTCCCTGGGCTCTCTTAACTGGGAAATCATCCGTGAGTCGGTTTCGGGCATCATCGAAGTTACCGAAGACAAGATCCTCCAGGCTGTCAAGCTTTACTTCCACCTGGTGAACCTAAAGTGTGAGCCGACAGGAGCGTTAAGTTTGGGCGCAGTGCTGATGAACCCGAAAGAGTTTGAGGACAAGAAGGTCTGTCTTATCGTAAGCGGTGGCAACGTAGACCCAGCAAACTATGCGTCTATTATCCAGGACCCGAGCAGCTGAATATTTAGCCCCTGCCAATCTCCTCGACGAATGTGACGCGGTTTATCTCATGCAGAGTGGACATTCCCTGAAACACCTTCTTCACAGCAGACTCACGTAGGGATGAAAGGCCTTCCTTTTCAGCCTGTCGACGAATTTCCGACCCCGGTCGGCGCTCGATGATCATCTCCCGAATGGTATCTGACATGTCAAGCAGCTCGTGAATTGCGGTTCGTCCCCGATACCCTGTGTGGTTACAGGCATCACAACCTACGCTGCGATAAAAGGTCTGGTCCGGCGGCAGGGATTCACGGACCATTCCTGAGTCTCTGAGTTCCTCATCCGACGGGTTGTACGGGCGCTTGCAGGTCGGGCACAGCAATCGGACGAGCCGCTGGGCGAGGACGCAGTTTAGCGAGGAGACGAAGTTGTACGGTTCCACGCCCATGTTCAGGAACCGGCCGATCACGTCGATAACGTTGTTTGCGTGAACTGTGGTGAACACGAGATGACCCGTAAGAGCTGATTGGATCGCGATCTGGGCCGTCTCCTCGTCTCGAATCTCACCGACCATGATCTTGTCCGGGTCATGACGCAGTATGGACCGCAGTCCGCGAGCGAAGGTGAGACCTTTTTTCTCATTGACCGGTATCTGCACAATACCGTGAAGCTGATATTCGACGGGATCTTCGATCGTGATGATCTTATCCTCATCGTTGCGGATCTCATTCAGCGCCGCGTATAGGGTCGTCGTTTTACCGGAACCAGTAGGCCCGGTGACCAACACCATTCCATATGGCTCTTTGATATACACTCGGAAGCGGCCCACGTCGTCAGGATCAAAGCCCACCACATCCAAATCAAGGTTTTTGAAGCTCTCGTTGATCTGTTCTTTATCGAGAATTCGGATGACGGAATCCTCACCGTAGATCGTCGGCATGATAGAGACACGAAAATCGACAGTTCGGCCCTTATATCTGACGCGAAAGCGCCCATCCTGAGGAATTCTGCGCTCGGCGATATCCAGCTCAGACATAACCTTGATACGCGAGATCAAAGTTTGGTGAAATGCAATGTCAATGGGATCAACTTTGGCATAAAGAGCTCCGTCAATACGAAACTTCACCTGCACATCGCGCTCACGGGTCTCTATGTGAATATCCGATGCGCGCGACTCCATCGCGTTATAAAGAATTGTGTCGACGAGCTTGATGATCGGCGACATCTCAGAGTCGTTTGCCAATCGATCAAGATCTAGTACCTCCTCCCCCTGGTCCGTTTCCTTAACAAGTGAGATCTTGAACGTCGAGGCCGCCTCCTGCAGGACCCTCTGCGTAGAATCGCCCTTGCGCAAAACTACATCTATTGCGCCGGCGGTGGCCACATAGGGTACGATACGGACGTTCAGTACATTTTCAAGCTCATCGAGGCGCTCCAGATTGGTGGGATCAGCCATGGCCGCATGTAAGTTGTTTCCATCGCGGCGGAGCGGCACAAACTGGTTCCGGAGCATCAGATCCACCGGGATCCGGGCTAGCTCATCGTGATCTACAGGCGACGGCTGTTCAGGCGGCAGCAGGTCGATAAACGGCATTCGATAACGTTTCGCCAGCTGTTTTGCACCCATAACTTCGGGCGGCTCTTTTTCAAGAAAATCGGGAACGGAAATGGTTGCCGCCCCGGCTGCTGTTGCTTCTGTCTGAATTTTTTCGCTCATATTACTTACCTTCGGCTGCCGGACGGGCCCGAGGAGATCATCTGGATGATCGGCAGATAAATGGCCAACAGGATGGTTATCACGATGGCGGCCATAAATAGCAGGATCATAGGTTCCAGAAGTGTTGTGAACTGCTCAAGCCGTACTTCGGCTTCCGCATCGTAGAAAGTAGATACCTCATCAAGCATTTCCCGCAGACTGCCAGACTTTTCTCCGATCCCGATCATATCCAGAGCCAGTTCCGGTACCCACTTTGCCTTTTCCAGCGCCTCGGTAAAACCGCGGCCCTCTCGTATCATCGGGAGAACGCTCTGGCTCCGCCGCCGTAGTTCAAGATTATTTATCGCCTGGGATGAGATCTCCCAGGAATCGGGTACGGTGATCCCGCCTGACAGCAGCGTTGAAAGGGATCGCGACAGCTGCGCGGTCGCCATGTTGCGGATAAGTTGGCCCGCGACGGGGATTTTTAGTAAAAGCTTGTGAAGCAGCAGCCTTCCGCCAGGTGTCCGGAGCCAAATGAACAGACCCGCGCCAACGAGCAACAGCAGAGGCAAGAGCCAAATCATGTTGCTGACGACACCATTAGAAAACCACAGAACTACGAGCGTGACAGTCGGAAGGCTACGGTTCGCGCTGAGGCTTTTAAACAGATCTGACATTCGCGGAACAATGTAAAGCGTTAGAAACGCTACCATCATGGTCGCCGCCAACAGAAGGAATGCTGGATATGCGAGAGCCCCGCGAAGCTTTCGCGAGACGCCAACGCTTCGTTTCAAATATGTGACGAAACGGGACAAGACATCGTCAAGAGCACCGCTCTTTTCACCGGCCAGGATGGAGGCTGTGTAGATTCGAGGAAAAATGCCTTGAGATTCAAAGGCTTCAGAGAGGGGTACGCCGCTCTTGATCTTTTCTTCGACATCCGCAAGAACGATACGCAGGTTAGCTGAGGCCGAACGCGTCTTTAGCAGCCCGATCGCTTGGAGAACCGGAATACCCGCACGCAGAAGTGCAGACAACTGCTGATTAAACAACAGGAAATCTGCCTGTTTTACACGTCCCTTCTTACTGCCGCCCATCGACAGAACAGCCGATAATCCTTCAGCTGAATTAGAAACGGCAAATACGCGAAAACCCTCGCTTTCCAGTCGTTTTCGCGCCTCGGCGGCCCCGGCAGCCTCAACGATACGTGTAACCACCTCACCAGACGGAGTTCCTAATCGGCAAACAAATTCTGTCATAGTCTCAACATCCGGATGTCCGGATGAATGATATTTTTTGCGCAACTTTCCCGGAGGGTCCTTGGCGCACGAATTATAACACGCTGATAAACCTGAATTGTTCCCTCAAGATTCAGGCTTTAAAATGTTTAGCCCGAAACAACTTTGAGTGGTCAGCGTACATCCTAAATTTGTAATTGCGTGCCTAGATCGCATTCCATTGAAGCAAGGATATTTCGGGGTTTAGAATGGCCTTCCTCAGTTTGTCGCGTTTCGGTTTGAAAGATCGAACTCTTACGGTGTGTTTTCTAGCGGTTCTTGTCGCATATACAGCGGCAGGGGCTATTGCGCAGACGCCCACCTCCACGCCGCCCATCGAAGATCCGGATGGTCCTGTTCGTATTAAGACTGATCTCGTGACGCTTACAGCGACTGTCACGGATGGTTTTGGACGGTATGTATCGGGCCTGAATAAAAATGCGTTCACCATAACCGACGGGAACCAGGAACAAGAGATAACGTTTTTTAGTGACAGCGATGCACCGGTATCTATCGGAATATTGTTTGACGTTTCGGGCTCAATGAGCTCGGAAAAGATCAGGAAAGCCCGGAAGGCTCTCGAGCGGTTTGTTACTACCAGCCATCCGAACGATGAATATTTCTTAATCGCTTTTAACAACCGGGCGCAGCTTCTGATGGATCGGACACGTGACGGCGAGGCCTTGCTCCGGAAGTTGACCCTGGTTCAGCCGAAAAATAATACGGCCCTGTATGACGCAGTTTACCTGGGGGTCGAACGAGTGACACGCGGTGCTCACCAAAAGAAAGCGCTGCTCGTGATCAGCGACGGGCAGGATAATGCATCTCGATACAATTTCGGCGAAGTTCGGCGACTGATGAAAGAATCGGACGTGGTCACTTATTCCGTCGGCATACTGGATCGGGGCGACTCTTCGAGTGCGCTGGGCATGCAGGGTCAGTCATTCCTGGATGAGCTAAGTTCGGTGACCGGCGGTAAATCCTTTTATCCTCAAACGGATGTAGAGATGGATGAGATATTTGAGCGTATTGCGCTCGAACTGCGGCATCAATACTCGATCGGCTATACGCCGAAAGACTTCCAGGCGAATGGGAAATGGCGTAAAGTCAAAGTTAAGGTGAAACCTCCAAGAGGTTTGCCGCGTCTAACTGTTCGCTCACGGGAAGGCTACTATGCCACGCCCAGTCCAACTTTTAAATAAACTTAAATCCGGAAATGAAAAAATTAGTATCTTTAGCCGCTTTATCCATGTCTGCCGCCGGTCTTTTCCTCCAGGCTGATAGCTCGTTGCGCGTTATCGCAGGCTCAGCCTTCGACGCCACGCCAACGCCGACCCCAGCAGCGACTTCTGTCGCGAAACCCACTCCGCCGGCGATCGATGATCCGAATGAGGTCATCAAAGTCGACACCGAACTCGTAAACCTTAATGTGCGTGTCATCGACCGGAACAACCGGCCGATCAATAATGTGCAGGAAAAGGAATTTAAGATCTATGAGAACGGAGTTTTGCAGCAGATCGATTTTTTCTCTAAAGGTGACGTTCCGACCAATTACGGATTGGTCATTGATAATTCGGGATCGATGCGTCCGCTGCTAGATAAAGTAGTCGAGGCTGGCAAGATCCTCGTCGGAACGAACCGCCCTGATGACGAAACCATGATCATCCGATTTGTAGGACGCGACAAGATCGAGATCGAGCAGCAGTTCACTTCGAATAAGACGGACTTAAACGATGCACTTGAGAATCTCTACATCGAAGGCGGACAAACGGCAATCATCGACGCCGTCTATCTGGCCGTGGAGAACATAGATCAGTACGAGAAAGCGGACAAGAACGACCGTAAGCGGCGGGCGTTAATACTTGTTTCGGATGGCGAAGACAGGAACAGCTATTACAATGAAAAGCAGCTATTCGACCTACTGCGTGAATCGGAGGTACAGATCTACGTAGTAGGTTTCGTTTCAGAGTTGAGCAAGGAGGGTGGTTTCATCGGAAAAAGCCCTCAGGGTAAGGCGAAGGCATTTCTCGAGCGGATAGCTACCGAAAGTGGAGGTAAAGTATATTTCCCAACCTCCGGAGCGGAGCTGCCGGGCATTGCGAGAGAAATATCGAGCGAGCTTAGGACGCAGTATTCCATCGGCTATATACCATCGAATGATAAGAAGGACGGAACTTATCGGAGTATCAAAGTTGTGGTAGATGACGGCCCGAACGCTCAGAAACGAATCGCAGTAACACGTGCTGGGCGAACAGCTGAAGGAGGGCCTTCGACGCTTGCTCCGAAGCCCGCGCCCGCTGCCATCAAAAATCCGTAGGATGACTTTATGGATACGGGAAAAGCGTAGCTCGAATGTCTACGCTTTTTTTTGAGATATTTTATTCCGGTACGCTTCCCGAGATTTTTTTTCTCGTCGTCTCACCGGTCCGCAAAACCGGAATTCCGTCATCTACTTCGACGTGTGGTCTTGGAATGATGTGTGTAGCTGTAACGGTCCCAACCCGACGAGCGGCCGACGCTCCTGCGTCTACAGCGGCTTTTACTGCTCCGACTTCACCTCGCACGATGGCCGTCACCAAGCCAGCGTCGATCTTTTCATACCCGACAAGCTTAACGTTTGCGGATTTGACCATTGCATCGGCTGCCTCGATCATTGCGACCAAGCCGAAACACTCGACCATTCCCAAAGCTTCCATATTCCTTTCCTCTGACTATGAACAGGTCTAAATCTAGGATATTACCCGTATCTCACGGTTACTTCCAGTAAACCGTTAGCAAAACAACCACCAGAGCTAAAGCTCCGACCAGAATAGCCAGTAACACAACACGAACAGTTGAACCGTCGTCTGTGGGTTCCCAAACATATTCTTTCGGTTTACGCCGGTTGATACGAGCCTTTTTCCTTTCTGCTGCTGCCTTTGCAAAAGTGTCGAAGTCCGTATCCGGTATTTTTAGCTTATCCGCAAGATCATCGAGAGCCGCATTCGTCTCGTCCCCATTTTTCTGACCGCCAGGCCGGTCCTCTAGAGCTTCTTTGGGGGTCACGCGGGTTCCGCAGTTATAGCAGAAGGTGGTATTTTCGCGGACCTCGGCTTCGCACTTAGTGCAAGATGTCTTTTCGGTGGTTATGTCCGACATCGTCTAGACTGTCGCGAAAACTTCCTTCTCATTACCTAGATCACGAGCTGACGGTGTCAAAATGGTTTTTTTCGAGATGTAGATCTTTTCGCCTTGCGCAATGGCTCGCCGGACATCGTCCTCGCTTACAAAGTCCACCGTACTGATGGGGACCGGCTTCTGCACCGCATTTTCAGGAGTGATGGTGTGTACTATCGTCTTGGGTTCAGGGGCCGGCTCAACCTTTGGCGGAGCAGGTTCTGGTGGCGGGGTTGAGGCAATCTTTTTGCTCAAAAAACTGTCAACGATCGCCGCGATTTCCTCCCGGCTGGCCCGTCTTTGAGTATTTTTAGCAGGCTGGGCCCGACCGTCCGCGGCGATGTCGGGAGCGGAAGTCTTCACCGCTGCGGAAACGGGACGGGTCTCAAATGCCACGCGTTTGATGTCCATCAAATGGAGGGGCGAAATATTATCGGACGTGACATTACCTCCCCATGACCCGCAGCCCAAGGTCATCGAGGGAGCCAAGTCGGTTGAGAATCCTATCGCACCGTGGGTGGTAGGCGAGTTAATTACTACCCGCGAAGCCGGCATTTGCTGACCGTATCGTATGGCGGCCCCTCTGTCTTGCGTATGCATTCCCGCCGTATGGCCCATCCCCCCATATTGAAGCACCTCCTGGCACCTATTGGCGCCGGCTTCGATCCCATCTGCCACGAAAAACGCCAAGGTAGGCGAAAGCTTTTCGATAGACCACGGATAATCGCGACCCACGCCAGCGCAAGCGGCCAACAAACACCTAGTTCCGGCCGGCACAGAAATGCCGGCCAGATTCGCGATGAATTCAGCTGATTTGCCAACAATACCGGCATTTAAAGTACGTTGAGGTGTCAGAAGAATGCGGCCAACGGCATCCGCATCGGCGGCGTTGAGAAAATGGCCCCCCTGCAGCTTGAACTGCTCCCGGACCTGATCTTCAACCGGCGCATCCACTACTACAGACTGCTCGGAGGCGCAGATGGTGCCGTTATCAAAACACGTGCTCGTCAGAATATCGGCGACTGCTTTCTGGATGTTTGCCGAACGTTCAATGAAAACAGGCACATTACCAGGGCCGACTCCGAAAGCGGGCTTGCCCGATGAATAG
>JBHENG010000020.1:7673-13541 GCA_046262195.1 Pyrinomonadaceae bacterium
GTACAAGTCCTGTTCCGCCTGTAGCAAGGATCACCGCCGTTTTACGGTGCTTCATTAGAGTTTCCGTGCCCTCGATTGTCGAGTTTGAAAGGCAGATTATCGCGTCGGCCGGCAGCCCGTCTTTAACAGCGGCCTCTCGCATGACGCGTGCGGTTTCCGCGATACATCTAGCCGCAGAGGGATGCGGCGAAAGGACGATCGAGTTGCGCGATTTTATCGCGATAATGATCTTGTAGATCGCGGTCGATGTCGGGTTGGTGGATGGGATGATCGCCGCTACAACGCCCCGGGGTGATGCGATCTCAACTATACTATCGGTCTCGCTGATGACACCCACGGTTTTGAGAGTACGGAAGTAACCCCAAACATCCTCGGCAGCAAATCTGTTCTTTTCGCGTTTGTCCTCGGCTATTCCGAAGCCAGTTTCCTCACTGGCAAGCTTTCCAAGCCGCGCCGACTCCTCGAGCGCGACTCGTGACATGGCGTCGCATACCGTATCAATCCTGGCCTGGTCCAGCTTCGACACGTCCTGAAAGGCAAACGACGCGGCCTCAACCGCGTCGCGAGCTTCCTGTTGAGCGATCAGATCTTTATCACCCATAAATACCGGTGGATCTTACCAAGGGACTGCAGGCGCATACGACAGTACGAACCTGAGGCGAGATCATCTTTCGACTTTTCCTTTGTTTCGCGCGGGAACGTCGATGATCGCGCCTTCCGAATCACCCGATTGGAGCTGGCGTCCGCCGCCCTGCAGGGCCTTTTCATCCGGGCTGTAACCGGATGCTCCACCTTTGGGAAGGACGCGTTCAACCTCGCCGTGCGGACGCGGAATGACGTGAACGCTGATCAGCTCGCCAACACGACGAGCCGCAGCTGCGCCGGCATCCGTAGCTGCTTTCACGGCTCCAACATCACCTCGTACAAAGATGGTGACATATCCGGCGCCGATATACTCTTTTCCGATAAGTTTAACGTTTGCAGCTTTTACCATCGCATCAGCTGCCTCTACCGCGCCGACAAAGCCTTTTGTCTCGACCATTCCCAGAGCCTCTAAACTCATTGATTGTTCCTCGCTATTTGGATTGCTTTACCGATATTAATATAACTCTCTGTGATTGCCCAAACCAGACACCGGTAATTGCAGTAACCGTACAATATTACGGGACGAATCCTAATGAATCAATTGACATTTCGGGCCCTTGAACGCTATATTTCAAAGCAAGTCGGTTGGTGGTTTTGCGGCAGCTCATCCGTAGGGAAACTCAATAAATGTCATCAACATTAGGTGAAAAATTGCGGCAGGCCCGTGAGGCGCGCGGCTATACACTCAGTCAGGTTGCTGAGCAAACACGTATTTCCTCCCAATATCTCGAGTGCATTGAGAACGACAACTATGAGCCGCTGCCCGGTGGCATCTTTAATAAGGGTTTTGTGAAGTCGTTCGCAAAGTTTGTCGGCATCAACGAACAGGAGGCACTGGCGGACTATTCGCAGCTAGTTTCGCAGTCAACGCCTGCCGGCAGCGAAGAGACTCGAACTTACCGACCTGAGGTTCTCACTGACGACTCCTCCGGATCCCGAGCGCCGACGATCATTCTCGCCGTTGTGATACTGGCGTTGATGACGGCTGGTATTCTCTTTCTTGTCAGGTATTTACAAGGACCGTCGGATCCGATCGCCGTGGGCCCGCAGCCCGCAAACGCAAATACGACTATTTCACAGTCCGCGAATACTAACTCCGAACCGACAGGCGTGGGTCCGGACATGAACTCGATCAAAGTGGAATTTACGGTCACTGAGCCTGTTTCGCTGACTGCGGTGAGCGATGGCAAAACAAGCAGTAATGTTATTACGCCAGGGGCGGCGGCCGTGTTCGAACCGAAAGAAAGCGTTAAGTTAAGCTATTCGAAGTCTCTTGCCTCAGCCGTAAAGCTGGCGATCAACGGAAAGTCGATCGCCGTTCCTTCGGCTCCGGCGAACCCAAAACGGAACATTATCGAGATACTTATCAATAAGGATACGCTTGCGCAGATCTGGTCAAGCGGTTCTGCGGCTGGAGACATACCACCGGTCGTGCCCGATGCAAATGCTAACGGCGCAGCGGAACCTCCCGCGACCCCGGCTCCCGTCAGAGCGCCCGCACCGAGACCGACTCGTGCAGCTAATACGCCCGCTCCGAGGCCGGCGGCAAATGCACCGGTCACTACACCACCACGGCCGGCGGCCACCCGCAGCCCTGAGCTATAAAAGCCCGCACTTGAAAACCGAAGGTGAGGAATGTCCGCGAGTAATTTGCGGGCATTTTTGTTTACAGTAGAATTGAAGGATCGAAATGAATATAACAGAGATCACGGAGGGCCTGACATATGATGATGTCCTGCTGGTGCCCGCATTTTCCGAGGTGCTGCCCGGCGAGGTCGATACAAGGACTCGTTTCTCCCGAAATATCAGGTTGAACATCCCGCTGTGCTCGTCCGCTATGGATACAGTGACGGATGCGAGTCTTGCCATAGCCCTCGCGCAGCAGGGCGGCATTGGTGTCATACACAAGAATTTTTCCATTGAACAGCAGGCGGAAGAGGTCGATAAGGTGAAGCGAAGTGAGTCAGGAATGATCGTCGATCCCGTAACGATCCATCAAACTGCGCTTGTGTCGGAGGCCCTTGCAATAATGGGCCGTTTCAAGATAAGCGGAATCCCAGTCGTAGACGATGCAGGACGTCTGGTGGGCATTATTACAAATCGCGACCTGAGGTTTGAAACGCGGTTCGATATACCTGTTTCCGAAATAATGACACCGCAGCCTCTGGTCACGGTGCCCGTCGGGACAACTCTCGACGAGGCCAAGGTAAAACTTCAGAAACACAGGATCGAAAAGCTACTGGTAGTCGATGAAAATGGCCATCTAAAGGGCCTGATCACGGTCAAGGACATTCAAAAGGCGATCAACTTCCCTATTGCTGCTAAGGATGAGCTTGGACGGCTGCGATGTGCGGCAGCAATCGGAGCGACCGGCGATTTTCGCGAACGCGCGGCCGCTCTTGTCGCCGCGCGAGCTGATGCCATAGTTATCGACACGGCACACGGTCATAGCTCACGAGTCATTCACGCTGTCAAGCAGATCAAGGCCGACTTCCCCGAAATTGAGCTTATCGCAGGAAATGTCGCTACGGCCGATGCAACAAAAATGCTGACATCCGCGGGGGTGGACGCCGTAAAGATCGGTATCGGCCCAGGTTCGATATGTACGACACGTGTTGTAACCGGTGCGGGAGTCCCTCAGATATCGGCTATCATCGAGTGTGTCGAGGGAGCGAGGGGGTCCGATACGCCCATAATTGCTGATGGTGGAGTAAAGTTTTCGGGCGATGTTGCAAAAGCCATAGCCGCAGGCGCGGATAGCGTGATGATAGGCTCTCTGTTTGCGGGGACAGAGGAAGCGCCCGGCGAGGTCATTCTGTTTCAGGGCCGCAATTTCAAGACGTACCGCGGCATGGGCTCCATCGGTGCCATGAAAAAAGGTTCGAGCGATCGGTATGCGCAGGAGGGTACGGTTAGCGATGGCAAATACGTGCCCGAGGGGATCGAGGGCCGCGTAGCCTATAAAGGTACCGTGGCAGAGATGGTGACTCAGCTTGTCGGTGGGCTTCGGTCAGGAATGGGCTACACGGGCTGTAAAGACATCAATGAGCTGCAATCAAACGCCCGGTTTGTACGCATAACGTCAGCCGGGCTGCGCGAATCTCATGTTCATGACGTGATCGTCACGAAAGAAGCGCCAAATTACAGGATCGAATCCTGATCCCGAATTGGTCAGCATGTTTCACCTGATTGCTCATCACAAAACGCCAAACTGATCTGCGTTTTTGGCCATTGATCAAATGTCCGAGCGGGACATTTTGAAACGTTTAACGAGGCGTCGTGATGGTGGCTTGATCCCTTCCACCGCCCCGTAAACCTCGCCCAGCTTTTCCCACATTGCCCGATTCATTAACCTCGCACCACGGCCTTTGCCTGTGCGATATTCTTCGCGGGGCCCGCACGGTACTCGTCGTAAATTCAAAATGAAAAATTTGCTCGAAGAAGTGATGGGGGGATTTTTCGACTTTGGACTATGGACTTTGGACTTTGGACTTTGGACTTTTGACTTTTGACTTTTGGGCTTTTGCAATCCCGGTCATTTCTCGAGTCACGTCGAACTACGATCTTGGCGGGAGGTTCTCGAAAAACTTTGCGTACTCGTACGCTATCGGCTCGCCGGGTCGGGTCGAGGCATATGCCTTCTCTTTATGAGAAACCTCGCTGATCTCCGTCGCCGACATGTCGCCATACCTGCTGAGGACCCAGTCTAGGGTTTGGATCTCTTCCGTCGTCAGCACCTGTTCTGGGTCGGGCCCGGCTTCACCTGGTTTTATCATTTCGGCATTGCTGCCCATTCCCTGCACCGGGGATTTTGTGATGCTGCCAGATGTATCGAGCTCATTTAAAACATCATTGACCCCGTCAGGCACGGGCCCGAACGGGAGGTTGACATAGGTCGCACCCGAGATGCCGCGGCCGCTGAGATAATAGGCCGTCATGTCACTGTAAAAGAGCAGCTTGTTGAGATTTGTCTTGTAGATATCGCGGCCGCTATCCGAGATGTAGCGGATCATGGCTCCGAGACGCTGGGGGGAAAACGGCCGATTGCCGTTGAAAACCGTTCCTGCTGCTTGGTCCGCGACCGGCTCGGCAGCCGCAGCAAATGCACCTTGAGTTTCCGTAACGCCCGCAAAACCCGCCTGTTCCTCAAGAATGCGGCGGAAATCCTGCGATTCGGCCATGTGCGGCGAGGTGATGATCTCGCCTATCTCCTCGAGTATGCGGTCGAAACGGTTCTCGAGCCAGATCTTGAGCGATTCGTCGATGACCTCGGCAGGATACTTGACACCGGTCTCGTTTTGAAAATACGTCTGAATATTTTCGACCAGCCCCTGAATAAAGCGCGTACGTAGCTGGAGCGACAACATATCTGATCTCATAAGTTATGTCCCCGTCTGAATACTCGATGGTGCCTGAGTAGACGTATGGTACAGGAAACGGGTCTAAAGTGTAAACAGTTTTATTGGGGCGCTAATTCCCGTTCGCGGCCCTCGGGCCCGGATGCAGCGGACGATTCGGCAGCTCGCTGCCGGCGATACGTGATGTTGTTGTCCGAACTTCTGGTTAGTAGAAATCTTTTCTTATTCTACAAAATGGATGCCACACCGCTAGGAAATTTCGAGAAATGAGTTTATTATTTCCGCGTGCCAGAAGATTGTGCTGATCTGAGCGAAGAAACCGCCCGGGCGGGGGACGAGTACTACCGTACGGTGACTACGTGGGCTACGGAAGGCGGTCGGTCGCCTGAGCTCGGCAAAAAGGCGTCACGCTTGGCGACGATATACAACAAAGCCCTGCAAAAGCTGATCGATTGCCTCCACCGGATGCGGCGAACGCTTCGGATCCAGCGAAAGATAGACAACGCCGCTGAGTTTCAGGCACTCCTGCAAACGGACCTCGAGCTTCTTGAGTCCCGAGAAGAGACTACATAAAGATATCAATCCATTTCGCTGGCCCGGCGAGGCGCTGACCAATATTGCAGAAGCTGGCACGCGAGTAAGGGCGCCCATGGCAATGATAACCTCGAGGTTAACGAGGCTACCTTAGACTGACTATCGATCAGTTCATAAGGGCGTCCTTACTGCGTGCGGGCCTCGCATTCGTTCCCGCCACTTAAAACAGCGACGCCTAGTCGGGCGTTTTTATGGCGCTGGAACAAATGTAACTTGCATTACTGAAATTACAGGCGGTAAATGTTGAATTGAGTAATGAACTGTTGAGCAA
>JBHENG010000020.1:13551-36426 GCA_046262195.1 Pyrinomonadaceae bacterium
CGCGACCGGGCAGAGGTTACACCGGGCCGGCAGAGGCAGTTAATTGTCGACCGCACTTATATCAAGGAGGATAGAAAAGTGGCAACAGAAAATGACAATCAAACAAGCCAACAAGGCGGTCAGGAAGGTCAAAGCGGTGGCGGCTCAGGCGGCCAAAGCGGTGGCGGTTCTGGCGGTAAGACTGGCGGCGGTTCCGGCGGCCAGAGCGGTGGCGGCTCGGGAGGTCAAAGCGGTGGCGGCTCAGGCGGTCAAAGCGGTGGCGGTTCGGGCGGCCAGAGCGGTGGCGGCTCAGGAGGCCATAGCGGTGGCGGGTCCGGCGGCCAGAGCGGTGGCGGTTCAGGTGGAGGTTCGTCATCAGGCGGCGGATCTTCGTCGGGAGGCGGTTCGGGCGGCGGCACGAGCGGCGGATCATCGGGTGGTTCCGGCGACAGTCAGACTGGAGCTCAGCCGGGCGGTCAGGCCGGCAGCGATCTGGGCGGCGGCCAGGGCGGGCAGAGTGCCGACCAAAGCGGCCAGGGCGATCTCGGCGGCGGCGGCAATTTTGGCGGCTCCCGCGGCTTCTGATCAACTTTCGGATAGAGATAAAGGCTACACCTTTAGAAGGGTGGGGCTTTTTCATTTGACGGCGGCTCGTGTAACGAAAGAGAAGGCCCGCGGGATAGTTAGCCGCGGACACCGAGCTTCCGGATAAGCTCTTCGACAAGCAGCGCCTGGCTGGGATGCAATTTTTGTTTACTGGTTGGTAAGTCATGCCACTCAGCACGGTCGATCTCCGGTATCTGCTGCTTCTTTCCAGAACGCGGAGGCCACTCCAACTCAAATGTGTTGCTTTTGATGTTTGAGACGTCGAGGTCCTTTTCCAGGGCAAAGGCGTGGACGAGCTTACTGGTCCTCAATTTTACCGGCGTGAGAGTAATAAAGTCAGCAGGACTGGCATTAAGTTTATGGCCCGTTTCCTCGTGAAACTCACGCATTGCCGCGTTTAGCGGGTCCTGGCCCGGAAGGAATTCGCCTTTTGGTATCGACCAGGCACCGAGGTCCTTGTTCTTCCAAAACGGCCCCCCGGGGTGGGCGATCAACACTTCGAGATGGCGGTTGGTGAAACGGTATAAAAGGATACCTGCGCTTAGCTGCATCGGCTACTTTTCTATACGCTTTTGGATGTTTGGCTCAGTGAGGGGTAGATCGAGGATCATTGGGCTGTGATCGGATATCCGTTTGTCCGCAATTGAGTTAACAGCTCCCAACGTGCGGCCAAAGTGCGGCGCAAACGCGTATGACGCTTGATAGTCCGACGGATTGGAAAGTGATGCGGGCTTAACGAATATCCAGTCAAGTTTGTAGCGGCCTATAAATTTCACTGGACGCTCGAGGCGAAATGTCGTGACAAAACCTTTCTTGTCGCGCTCGTTAGAGTTTGCAAGCGTATTTCGCTTGCCAGTCCAGGAACGTGAGGCCTCCCCGCGAAAGTCAAAGGCACCGCCATCCGCAAAACGAAAATCCTTTAGCAGTGAAAAGAACCGCCGCTCGCTATTGGGCATCAGAATCGGAATATGCCGGACTGTCGGGTCCCCATGGTTGCGCCCGAACGTTAGGCTGGCCATTGCCGCATCCTCGAAAATGCCCAACCCGAGCAGCAGGTTGACACCCTGTTTGACCAGGTATTCAGGTTTGCCAAATCGCATCTGCAACTCACGGGCGATCGAAGTAGGTGTCATGTCAGTGGTCGAGGTATTCATGTCACCCGCAACTATCACCGGGTTAGAGATGTCACGGATGGTGCTTAGCAGCTCGGCCAGCTGGAGACGGCGATTCTCAGGCGACGTGCGGATCTCGAGATGAGTCCCGACGATGGTTGTGCGGCCCCCTGGAATTCGCGTATCCACGATATCGGCCATCAGAATGGTGCGGCCCCCGCGACGCACTTCACACAATGCGCCCTCGAGAAATATCTCTTTGACCAGCTTTCGCCGGGCCTTTTCGAGCAGGCTGACGCCCTTTATTTCACCCTCAAACCAGTTGTAAGGCTGGTGTTTGTACGGGACCAGCCGGACGTTTTCCAGCGGAAATCGGCTCAGGATCGCGATGCCATGCATTCCCTTGTACCGCTCTGAATCGACGGCCCGCATCGCCGCCTCTTCTGTGTGGATTGCGCCATCCCTATCCCTGCTGCTCAGATGGAGGGGACTTAGCTCCAGAAACTCGACGCCAAACGCATAATTCAGCCCCAACCTTCTGGCAAGTTCGGCGGCGATGTTGCGATATCCTGAACGTTTGATGCCCCAATCGACCTCATTCAGCACGATGACGTCTGCCCTGCGGAGCTGCGCCGCCTGATCGAGAATCTCGCGCCTTGCGGTACTGCCGGCCGGAAACTTTTTTGGATCTAGGTATGCCGCCAATTCCTCGTCGCCAGCGAAGCCAGCCTCGAGAGCGGGATATTCGATACCGCGCTCGATATTCCAGTTGGCGACGCGAATGAATTCACCAAGCACGTCGCTCCGGGACAGGTCGGATGGAGCCGCGTTTTCATTGCTAACGAAGGGCGTGATCAGCAGACGGTCCAGGCGCGATTCGAGCTCGAACGTGTTTCCGCCGCGGTTGTAAAGGTCTGCTAGCTCGGCGTAATTGAAAAATGCGACGCCCGCCGTATCTCTGCCGAGAGACGGAACAAAACAGATCGCCGCCAAACAGAGACCTAAAAGGCTCTTTAACATAAATAGAAACTAACACAGGGATGTACGATTGGTGTGCGCTAACGTACATAGCGCGAAGATGAGGATGTTCCGGGATGTGATTAGCCGAGAGCCTCGGCCGTGGTCTGCCACTCGAGGTAGAGCGCCTTGATACGCGACTCGGCGGCGCGGATCTTTTCGCTTACCTCAGCTACACGGACAAAGTCGGCGGCGATCTCTGGGTTCGAAAGCGATGCAGTGAGACGCTCGGCCTCGGACTCGAGCTGAGGGATCTCCGATTCGATCTGTTTGACGCGTTTCTCGAGGGTTTGGCGCTGATTCTTGCTGAGCGCGTCGGCCTTGGGTGGAGGTTTTAAGACATTCGTCGCGGCCGTTGAACGTTCGATGACCGGTTGTAACTGCGTCTCCGCCGATTTCGCAACTTTCCAGTTGTGATATTCGCTGTAATTACCGGCAAAATTTGATACGGAGCCGTCATTCTCAAAAGACAACATCTGATTCGCGATCTTGTCCAGGAAGAACCGGTCGTGGCTGACCACGATGATCGTCCCGTCGTATTCTTCCAGGGCATTCTCGAGGGATTCGCGCGATGGGATGTCGAGATGGTTTGTCGGCTCGTCGAGCACCAGGACGTTCTTTTGGGAATAGATCAGCTTGGCAAGGGCCAGTCTCCCCTTTTCGCCGCCCGACAAAGCGGAGACAGGTTTGAAAACATCCTCACCCATAAAGAGGAACTTTGCGAGAAAGCCACGAAGCGTACCGTTGTCCGCTGCCGGCGCGACCCGGCGCAGCTCCTGGATGACCTCATTTCGCGGCTCTAAACCCTCGAGATTTTGCGAGTAATAACCGATGTTCGTCTTTGTTCCCCAATGTATCTTTCCGGATAGCACGGGGATCGTGCCGAGAAGTGTCTTAACGAGCGTGGTCTTCCCCGTACCGTTGCCGCCGATAATGCCAAGCGCATCACCCCGATGAATCGAAAAGTTGAGGTTCTCAGCAAGCACCTTTTGCCCGTACCCAATGGCGAGGTCCTCGGCCGTCAAAACGTTGTTGCCGGTCCGCTCGACAGAACGCAGGCCAAAGTTGCCGCCCGACTTTTCGCTGGCGACCGCCTCGATCCGCTCCATGCGCGCGAGTAAGGTGCGGCGCGACTTTGCCTGTTTTGTCTTTTGTCCCTCGAGGTTGCGGCGGATGAACTCCTGAGTCTTGTTGATCATCGCCTGCTGGTTTTCATACTCACGCTGCTGCTGCTCGCGGCGAAGCCCGCGTTCCGCGAGGGACTGCGAATAATTGCCCTTATAAGTAGCGGCCACCCCGCGATCCATCTCGATCACGCGATTCGTCGTTCGGTCGAGGAAGTACCTGTCATGGCTGATGACAACGTAGCTTTTGTCGTAGTTTTGCAGAAACTCTTCAAGCCACTCGACGGCGTCTACGTCAAGATGATTTGTCGGTTCGTCGAGCAGCAGAACATCTGCATTTGACAGCAGCATCCCGACCATGCCGAGACGGTTCTTCTGACCTCCCGATAACGTGCCGGTGTCGGCCGGCCAGCTCGCGATGGAAAAACCAAGACCTAACAGAACTGCCTCGCCTTTGGCCGCGCATGAAAAGCCGTCGGCATGCTCGAACGCGGTCTGCAGGTCGGCGTATTTGTCGAGGATCGCATCTGAATGATCAGTCTCCATCTGCTTCTCGAGCCGGCGCATCTCAGCCTCCATATCATGGATCTCTTTGAAGGCAGACAGTGCGGCCGTATGGACCGTTTCGCCCGGCTCAAAGTCCACGTGCTGGTCAAGCAGGCCAAGCTTGAGCCCATTCATTTTTATGACATCGCCGTCGTCAGGAGCCTCCTGTCCCGTGATGATCCGAAACACCGTCGTTTTTCCGGCACCATTTCTGCCTACCAGACCTACTTTTTCGGACGGATTGACCTGGAACGAGACACCCTTAAGTATCTCGGTCCCGCCGTATGATTTCGTAACACCTGAAAGTCTGAATAACATTCCACTGAACTAAAAAGGAAAAAGGCAAAAGGCAAAGAGTATCTGCCTTTTACCTTGATCTGTTAGCGAACCGAACTGCTAATGTCGATTAGCCGAATTAACCGAGTTGGCTGCTCGCGGCGCCGCCGTCGCCGCAGGTCTCGCAGTGTTTGCCGCGGCAGTGTTTGCCGCGGCAGTGTTAGCAGGTGTCGCCGCCGTTGTATTCGCCGGTGACGGTGTAGTCGACGCCGCCGGGGTGGCCGTCGGCGACGATGCACCCGCCGGCCGTGCCCCGCTGAGCTCATTCGGGTTATCTACAACTTTTTTAGCCAGATAATTTTCTATCTTGGCCTCGTTCATCGCTATGGCCTGATAAGAGGCTGCCAGTAGCTGCTTCCGGTTGTCGACAAGCAGTTTGTTGATCTGGGGCCGGACTTCAGGACTCTCGAGCGTCAGCGTTTCCTCTTTATCGATACGCTCCTGAAGCTTAAAAATGTAGCCCTTACCATTGATCGGCACGACATTCGTGATGCGTCCAACTGTGAAATCGGGGTTCATAAACCCAGCCACGAGCTGCGGATAGTTTTGCTTTAACTCTTCTTCGCCTAGGTAACCGAGATCGCCCCCCTGCAGTTTACTGGGATCTTCGCTGTACTCGCGCGCCAAGGCCGCAAAATCGCTTCCGGGCTGCGAGACCTTGTTGAGGATTTCCTTAATCCTCTGGTCCGCCTCCGCAGCATTCCGGGTTACGTCGCCCTGGCCGCTGTCGGCCGGGTCGATAACGATAGCTGCCAGCCGCACACCGCGCTTTTTGACGAACATCTCTGGATTACCTTTGAAGAAAGCCTCGATCTCACTGTCCTTAGGTGTCTCGATACGGCCCGTAACTTTGTCAACAAGCTTTTGCGTAGCGAGACTTTTTCTGATGGTCTCGCGAAACGATTTATCGTCGAGTCCGGCCTGCTTCATCTGCTTGTCAAATTCCTCGGCGGAAAGCCGGCTCTCAACCTTCCGACGGTTTATCTCCGCGGTGATCTCATCGTCGGTTAGCACTATGTTCTCTTTCTCGGCCTTTTGGAACATTACTTCCTGTTCCACGAGACCCTGAAGGACCTGAAGCCGCGCCCCGGCGAGCTCGAGCGGAGAGAGTTTGCTCTCTTGGCCCTGAGCCTGTTGCTTAACGGCACGGTCCACCTCCTCCATGGTGATGACCTTTCCATTGACCTTCGCAGCGGTCTCGTTAGGGTCAACGGCACCGCCCGTTGAGTTGGTGGCCCCTCCCCCGCCGCATGCCGCGATAAACGCCGCAAACAGCGTCATGGCCGCTATTGCAAAGATCTGTTTTCTATTGGTTTGCACGATTGCTTTCGCTCCTTTTAACTTATCCATCTGTTTCGTTTGCTTGACTATACTTAGTAGTATTGTTATAAATCTTGTTTCGAGTTTTTCTTGAAAACTCTTTAAAACCCGTACTTTCGGGAGGCGATAATATGGCACAACGCTGCGATGTGTGCGGGAAAGGCCCGCAATTTGGAAATAACGTATCACACGCTAACAACAAGACGCGGAGGCGGTTTAACCCGAATCTTCAGCCCGTCCGGGTCCAGCTCCCGGGCGGCGGCAACGGACGACAAAAGGTCTGTACTCGCTGCATTAAATCCGGAAAGATTATCAAAGCTGCTTAAACTCTATTTGAGATACAGCACTCGTAGTAGGTTGCCAAACGCTTGAAACAAAAGCGTTTGGCTTTCTTATTGCTCCACAGTCAAGCAACGGCGATACACTCGATCTCAACCCGAGCATCGCGCGGCAGTCTCGCCGCCTGTACGGTCGCCCTCGCCGGTTTGTTATCAGCAAAGAACCGGCCGTAAACCTCATTCATCTCAACAAAATCATTCATGTCCGCAAGGAACACCGTTGTTTTTACGACGTTATCAAGGCTCGTTCCGGCAGCCTTGAGCACCTCGCTGAGATTGAGCAGCACCTGATTTGTCTGCTCAGAGACAATATCGGAGACGAACTCATCCGTCGCCGGATCGATCGGGATCTGCCCCGAGCAAAAAACCATGCCTCCAGCCTTAATAGCCTGCGAATAAGGGCCGATCGCGCCGGGCGCATTTTCAGTTGATACGATCTCTTTCATCAGAAGATCCCGTTGAGACACAACTCAAGCAAAAGGCGAATTTTAGCAAATTAAGCTGTAAAAGCAAAGGCGAGACGTTTTATTTGTGGGCCGATCAGGCGTTGACGCGTTCGACGGCGATGACGCCGGGGACCCGCTCGACGGCACCGACCACCTTGTCGAGATGCTTCTTGTCAAAGACCTCGACTGTGACCTCAATGATGCCCCGGTCGTCCTTTGAAACGTTGGCCCGTGCGTCCCGAATCCCGGTCTTGATGTCAGCGATCGCATTGGTGATGCCGGCAAGCATGCCGGTGCGGTTCTCGGTCGTCGCGAGCAACTGGACGGACTGGATCTGTTCCTTGTCGCTCTTGGCCCATTCGACCTCTACAATACGCTCCTTGTTGATCATCAATTGAGAAACGTTCTTGCACCGTTTGTTATGGACGACGATCCCCTTTTCAAGCGAGATGTAGCCGATGATCTCTTCGCCACGGAGGGGATTACAGCATCTGGCGCGGTTTATCAGCAAATTGTCGACACCGCGGACGACGATCGCGTCCTCCCCCATGCCGATAAACTTCTTGACCGCTTTCATGCCAGTCTTAAGGCGTGTCTCAGCACGGTCGGGGTCAAGCTCGTTAAATTTTTCGGCGCCCAGGAACTTTGCGATCACGTTTCGCGGCAGCGTTTTGCCGTAGCCGACGGACGCGAAAAGGTCGTCCGGCCGGCTGAGGCCGTATTCGTTGGCAATCCGCTTCATCTCGGCCTCGTTGTTGAGAAACTTTTTGGCCGTGACCCTGAATCTTTCAGCTTCCTTTTCAAGCAGTTTGCGGCCTATGTCTATCGACTGGGTACGCTGCTCGAGCGAGATCCAATGGCGGATGCGATTGCGAGCCCTTGATGTGACCGCGTGGTTAAGCCAGTCGCCTGACGGCTTGGAATTCTGGGTTGTAAGGATCTCGACAACATCGCCGTTTTGAAGCTCGCTGCGTAGCGGCACGATGCGGCCGTTTATCTTTGCGCCGGTGCACGTATCACCGACAACCGAGTGGATGGCGTATGCGAAATCGATCGGCGTGGCTCCACGAGGAAGCTGAATCACCTTACCCATCGGTGTAAAGGCGTAAACGTCCTTGGGATAGAGGTCGAGCTTCAGCGTCTCAATGAAATCCTCCGAGTCCTCCTGTGCTTCGGAGTTTTCAACTAGCGGAAGGAGCAGCTTTTCAACGGTGCGGCGGAGCTCATCGAGGTTCTCGTCTTCCTCTTTTTTGCCCAGGCTCTTTTCTTTGTACTTCCAGTGTGCCGCAACCCCTTCCTCGGCGATGTGATGCATCTCCTGAGTGCGTATCTGCACTTCAAACGGCTGTCCGCTGTCGCCGATCACGGACGTGTGGAGCGACTGATAGAGGTTGTCACGAGGAATGGCGATCCAGTCCTTAAAGCGTTCCGGCACGGGCGTCCACTGATCATGGATCACGCTCATCGTGAGATAGCAGTATTTGCGATCGTTTTCGGTGATGATGCGGGCGGCGATGAGGTCATAGACCTGCTCGATCATGATCTTTTGTTTCTTGAGCTTTTTCCAAAGCGAGTAGAGACGTTTCACACGGCCCTGGATCTCAATAAAAGGGACCTGGTTCTCGGTAAGCCGTTCCGCAATGGTGGCCTGTATCTTGTCAAGATTTGCTTCGAGCTCGGGGCGGCGGGCGTCAACCTCTTTAGCAAGGCGCTTGTACTCGTCCGGGTAAAGATTCTGAAAAGCGAGGTCCTCCAGTTCACTTCGCATTTTACCCATACCAAGGCGATGAGCGATCGGCGCATAAATATCGAGAGTTTCCTGCGATATGCGTTCACGTTTTTCAGGCTTTAGATACTGCATCGTCCGCATGTTGTGCAAACGATCGGCCAGTTTGATGAGTACAACACGTACATCCGTGGTCATCGCGAGAACCATCTTGCGTACGTTCTCGGCCTGTTGCTTTTCCCTGGAAAGGTCGCTGATGTTCGCGATCTTTGTAAGGCCGTCGACAAGCAGGGCGATCTCGTCGCCGAAATAGCTCTTGATAGTGTCTAGATCGACCAGCGTGTCCTCAACGACGTCGTGCAGGAGCCCGGTCGAGACGCTTACCTCATCAAGACGCATGTCGGCCAGAATGGCCGCAACCTCGATGGGGTGGACAAGATACGGTTCACCGGATGCGCGCGTCTGGCCGCGGTGATGAAGTGCGGAGAAAAGATAGGCGCGCCTGATCAGCTCAGTATCGGCACCGGGCCGATTCTGCTGAACCTTATCAATGACGTCCTCTATCCGAATCATAACTAAAGAGAAGTGAGCCTGCTGGCCGACCCCCTCGCCGTGCCAGCTTTTCGGTAATCCTCACTCAACCATTATCCTATTTAACAGATGTCTCCGACTAAAAAAGGCGATGCCCAACTTATCGTAATTGAGCATCACCTTGAGTTGAAAGAAAGTCGATCTATTTTGTATTCGCGTTAGCGTTCTTCGCGCGGTCGCCAGCAGCTGCGGCTTCGGCCTCTGCCTTACGTTCGTCAATTTCGGCCTGTATTTTCTTTACGACGTCACTGAGGTCAAGAAACGCACGGCGGGCAACTTCCGACTCGGCTTTCAGACGATCGCGATCTTCGTTTCGCCCTTCCATCTCAGCAAGGCGCATCGACTGGATCAGCAAACTTGCTTTATACGAACGGGCAGACTCAAAAACCTTTAGGAAGTCCTGGTTCTTGGCCAATTGATCATTCGGCATACCGTCAATATCAAGGTTCTTAGCGTTGCGGACCTGATCCGTCTCCAAGGCGACGGCCTGTTCCGCCAGCTGCATTCCGTCGGCAATACACTGTTTAAGCGTAGCAAAATCCTCAGGGCTTGCGGGCTTAACGAACTGGAAAGAGGGCTTACCATCTTTGGTGACGGTCTTTTTGGTCTGTTCCGTGTCCGTTATGTCGTTGGCACACGAGTTCTTCTTGGCAGCAAGCGACGTCAGGGCCTCTGCTCGCTGCTCAGGAGGTATGCTTGTGTTGGCCGAGCGAGCGGTAACCCACTGGAGCCATTCATCATTTCGCTGCAGGTTCTCGAAAAGGCTTGCGATTGCCTTGTAAGAGCTCTGGTCATTTGGGTTGAGAGCTAAAGCCTTTTTATATTCCGTGATAGCCTCTTCGGCCTTGGCGCGGTCGGACCGGTTTCCTATGTACTCTGAGTGAAGTGTCCTCGCTAGGAAGAGCTGGGCAGTACGTCCCTCCACGGTCTCGCCCTTGGAATCGCGAGCGATAGCATCTCTGAAAAGCTGTTCGGCTTCAGGAAATTTTCGACCCTTGTACGCATTCGAACCGTCCACCAGGTTTTTCCGGGCGATAATACGGTTGTAATAAGCGCAGTTGGTACCTAATAAAACGGTTATTGCTACTAAAACAAAAACCCCGAAACGAGAGGATCTCATCATTTGACTCCATTCACGCCAAGGCAAGCGAGGAGCCGCGGAGTGACCCGGGTTCCCGATCAGCCTCGGCAAAATTAATCTGTTAGATCGTCGATCTGAAGACCGATTGGCGAAGCACCCACTGATTTTGCGGCGTCGATGACCTTGACAACGTCGCCGTACCTGATCGATTTAGGCGATTTGATAAATATCGTCTTTTCGACCTCGTTTGTGCCCTCGCGAAATACGCCGTTGTTCTCTCTTTCCTTAAAGATGGTTCGAAGCTGGTTGGACAGTTTCTCAGTGTCCGAAACATCGCCGTACGGCTCATTGTTGAGTGTAATCCCCTTGGTCTCTTTGCTAATGGCGACAACCAGCGTAAGAGGATTGGGCTTTACATTTACCTGCTGTTCGTCCTTAGGTTCCGCCGGAACCTTAGCCTCAAATCGGCTTGGCTTCAACGGCGTGATAACCATGAAGATGATAAGGAGAACCAACAGCACGTCGATCAATGGTGTTACGTTGATTTGAGGTTTGGCGCCTTCGCTGCCCCCTCCGGTTGACATTCCCATATCGTTACCCTTTTTACAGAACTACAAAAACTGCGCTTGAGAGAGGCTATTGAGCGGGCTCTCCCCCTTTCTTTTTATCCGCGACGAGGCCTATTTTGTCGATATCCTGTTTGCGGATCGTCTCGATCGCAGCGACAACACGTCCATAATCAACATCTACACCGCTCTTGATATAGACGATGCGCTTATCGGGCGTTTTCCCTTCCATACGCCGCTTGATGACGTCGCCGAGAGCATCGACCGGGTACTGTTCCTTGCCAATGTAAAAATTACTATTGTCGGGAATAGCCACGATCACCGACGTATCTTTTGCGATATCGTCGTCGCCCTCAGGGCTGATCATGTCGCGTGGAAGGTTAACGGATACGCCCTGTTGAAGCAGCGGTGTCACGATCATAAAGATGATCAGGAGCACCAGCATAACGTCAACCATCGGTGTAACGTTGATCTCCGAATTATATTCACTGGAACCGCCAACACTTACGGCCATGGAATTTCCTCCCTATCTAAAACTGCTAGATAATTGAACTAACTACTGGCCACGCAGCTGTTTTCCACGCTGGCGGATGAAATAATCGACCAACTCCGAAGCAGAGTTCTCCATTTCGACGCCAAAGCTCGTGACCTTGTTGGTGAAATAGTTGAAGAGCCACACGGCGGGAATAGCCACGAGGATACCGAACGCGGTCGCCACGAGGGCTTCTGCAATAGCTCCACCGACGGCGCCGATACCGGCTGACTCGTTAGCTCGCAGGGCCTGGAAAGCGCCGATGATACCCACGACCGTTCCAAACAGACCCACGAAAGGTGCGGTAGAACCGACGGTGGCGAGACCCGCGAGGCCCCGCTTTAACTCAGCGGTCTTAACGGCGATAGCACGCTCAAGAGCACGCTTGGAAGCTTCCATTTCATCAGCAGTGATGTCCGCATTGCCCTGGTGAGCGGCAAATTCCTTCAAACCCGACGAAACAACCATCGCAAGGTGCGAATCCTTATGCTTGTCGCTGATATTGATCGCCTCATCAATGTTGCTGTTCTTCAAAGCCTGGGCGACCTTTGGCGCGTACTGACGCGACTGGGCCTTTGCTTTGTTGTAAGTCAACCAGCGTTCGATGCCGACGGCGATCATATACACCGACTGGATCAAAAGCGTGATGATAACGCCCCAACCCGGAATGGTCAGACTCTTTGCGATATCGTAGATACCGAACGAAACACCTTCGCCGGTAAACATCATGAAAAAGCCCGAAAAATCCGTTGCGATCAGGCTGCCTAAAAATGTCATGGTTTTTCCTCCAAAGAAAATCAAAAATTAGTATTGCGTGGATAGTAATTGCGGGAAACAACTTTGGCAAGTCGTTTCCCGCATATCCGATGTCCGTTTTTACGGGACAAAGTTATATGTGATAACACCCGACACCTTTACGGGCTGGCCCGAAAGGAGTGTTGGGCTAAAGCGGGCTCCACGAGCAGCACCCTCGGCGGCAGCCCTGAGCAGCGGATGACCGCTTACAGCGCTAGCCGAGATGACGCTGCCGGACTCGCTGATCAAAACCTGAACGCTTACTGAGCCTGATGCCCGAACAGCCTTTGCAGCCGCCGGATAGGCAGGTTTCGGCAAGCTGGTTGCCTTACCGTTCATAACGCCGCCCGAGATGGTCTTTGGAACCGGTTTCGGTGTTGGCTTAGGGGCCGGCGGAGGTGGTGGAGCGTCATCGTCACCGCCTGTCGGTGCGGTTCCAGTACCTGTCGATGAAAGACCAGCTGTGCTGCCGGCATCAACGACGCGCGAAACGCCCGGGTCGACTCTCGCACCGGTATCCGCGTCGGTGGACCCGATCTTCGTCAACCGGTCAAGACGCATCTCTTTAACCTGGTTCTTGGTCGTACTGATCACTTCCGGTGGTTTAACCGGACTCTGCATAATGTTCTGGATCAGCTCTTTACGAACGTCCACATCAGGTTGTTTCTGTTCTTTTGGTTTTTCCGGCTCAGGCGGCGGCGGCTCCTCTTCAGGAACCGGGACCGGCGCAACCAGAGTGGTCAACGACAGATCGTCGGTGCCCATTCCAAAGTCTTTGTTAAACAGATCGACGCCCCAAGCGGTGAGCACGCCAAAAACTGCGATGATAAAAGTCGCCAGCATAAAACCGCTGCGACGCTTATCCTCATTCATGTGACTCTTAGATTCAACTAGTTGATCAAGCATCTTACTTTCCTCCCTTTTTCCGGTGCCAATAATAGGTCAAGGGTTACGAAACCTTATAATTACTTAGATGATATATACAAATATCCAAGTTGTACTCGCCGTAGTACTTAGCGACACAAGACCCGGATAGCTTCTGCGTTTTTGCCCTCAAAGAGCGAGGTGGGGGTAGCTGACTCTCGCTGGTAAACACGCAAAAATCCACAATTCCCAATCCCGTTCCAGAGTTCGGGATCGGGACAAAGCAGAAGCAAAGCATTTAATTGACCAGCAACGATTTGAAGTCTAAAAGTTTAACAATTGAAAGTCAAGAATATTAAGCTTTTTTATTACCTAAACGATGACGTTTACGTAAATTATGGCCCTGGAAATCTTTATCTCCAGGGCGATATTGAAGCGAATGCCGACGGGATTATTATCGAGTGACGGGGCGGCGGGTGACGGAACGTCGAGAGGTCGACGCCAGCTTTGCACCGACCTGCGGGGCCATTACCTCTTTGACTCTCGAATCGCCGAGTTTGCTCTGCCACCAGATAGCGATGGGGCTGGCAATTGCGATCGTAGAATAGGTTCCGGTGATCGATCCTACGAACAAGGCTAATGAGAACCCGCGGAGGACTTCCCCGCCAAAAAGGACCAAAGCCAGAACGGCGAGAAACACAAGGCCGTTAGTAACGATGGTGCGGGACATAGTCTGGTTTATTGACTGATTAGTGAGCTTATATAGCGACTCGCCGCGGTGAAGTGTCAGATTCTCACGAATGCGATCGAAGATAACGATCGAGTCATTCACCGAGAACCCGACCAGCGTTAGCAACGCCGCAAGCACGGTGAGACTGACTTCCCACTGAAAGACCGAGAAAAACGCCAGCGTAATGAGTACGTCGTGGAACACAGCGATAACAGCACCCGCAGCATAGGTCCAGTCGTAGCGGAACGCTATGAAAAGCAAAATACCCACCATGCCAAGCAGGGTGGCTATGATGGCCTGGTTTCGCAGCTGCGCACCGGCGACAGGACCTACTGAGTCTGTACCGACGATCTTATAAGCAGCCGCTTCATCATCGTTAAGGGCGGCGGAGCCCTCCGCCTCCTTGCCAAAAGTGTCGAGAGCCTTTTTGACCATAGCGCGGCCCTGATTGACCTGCGAAGCATCGCCGGCGACGGGCGCCGTGGCGTTCGGATCGGCGGCGGGTGGTGGTGCCGGAGCTTCGGCCCTGCCTTCAAAAAGAGGCACCTTGATGAGCACTTCGTCGTTCTTATCGGTCGAGGACTGGATCACCGCATCGGAGACTCCGACACCCTGCAGCGCGCCGCGAATGTCATCCTCCGCGGGCTTGTTCTTGAATTTGGCTGTAATCACCGTTCCGCCTTGAAAATCGACGCCGAGGTTGAACGCGTCAGTTCCACCGGGCGTCGCCTGACGGCCAATGGCAGAGCCCAGCCCCGTCAGCAAAACCGCAATCGAGATCAGGATCAGCGGCTTCCTCCAGCCCATCCAATCCACATTGATATTCTTAAAAATTTCCAGCATCGTTCCCTTCTATTTCAAGGCCGCCGCGGCGACTTTGCACTTCTAAATACTGATCGTCTCCATCTTGGTTTTCCGCTCAAGCAGCCACATAAAGATCGTGCGCGAAACAAATACCGCAGAGAACAGATTGATCAACAGTCCCAGCACCAGTGTGACTGCAAAACCGCGAATGGGGCCCGACCCATACAGGTACAGGATCGTCGAAGATAAGATCGTAGTGATATGTGTATCAATGATCGTGATAAAGGCCCTGTCAAATCCGAGCTCGATAGCCTGAGCCACTGATTTGCCATCTCGCAGCTCCTCACGAATTCGCTCAAAGATAAGCACGTTCGAGTCAACAGCCATACCTATACCAAGGATAAGCCCGGCTATCCCCGGCAGCGTCAATGTCGATTTGATCATGATCAAAGCGGCCAGGGTCAACAGCATGTTGAGCAGCAGGGCGATCACCGCATTTACACCGGACCCGCGATAGTAGATCAGCATGAAGATGATGACAAAGATCATGCCGCCGAGAGATGCCTGAACGCCGGAGCGTATGGAGTCGGCTCCAAGGCTCGGGCCGACAGTCCTTTCTTCCTGATACTCGATCTTGGCCGGCAAAGCACCAGATTTAAGCGTCAGCGCCAAGTCCTCGGCGGATGCTTTGGTGAATCGCCCTGAGATCTGGCCCTGGTCAAAGATCTGGCTCTTAATGTAAGCGGCCGATTTGACCTCGTCGTTCAAAACGACGCCCATATAGTTGCCGATGTTCTTGCCGGTCCAGTCACCAAATTTGGCTGCGCCTGCCGGCTTGAGGGAAAAACCGATCTCGAAATCACGGTCACTGCCGGTACGCGAAATAGCGTTCGCCTCCCGCAGCTCACTGCCGTCGACTATTGATGGATACTCGACTACGACGAACTGTTTCGGCTTATTCGGGTCCGGTGTGGCCGATGTAGACGCATTGGTCGGCTCGTCGCGATCAGCATACGGAAGAACCCTGCGATTTGGCGGTACAGTTCCACCGAGAGACTGAATTGCAGCTTCCTTGCTCGGATATGTCACAACTGGAGTAGGATTCGGCGGGCTGACGATCTTCATCAACTCGAGGTTCGATTCAGCCCCGATCAGGTTCTTTACGCGTTCGGGGTCATCCACACCGGGCATCTGCAACAGTATCTGCCCTGATGTCTCAGAACCGTGTCGCTGCAGCGTAGGCTCCTTGACACCGAATGCATTGATGCGGCTGTCAATGATCTTGAGCGCCTGGTCGACGGCCTGGCGTTTCAGCAAATCCTGAACCGCCGCGGGTAGCGACCATGTAATGTTGGCGCCACTGACCGATTCAGTCCAATTGGTGAAATCGACCTTTTTCTTAACCTCGTCGATCACGGCCTGTGACTGACCGGGATCTGACAAAACGAGCGCGACAACATAGTTACCGTTTTCCGCTGTGATGGTGTTGCTGGTCACGGGCAACTTTGCATCCTGAGCAGCGCTCAGAGCGGCCTGAGCGTTATTCTCGGTCAGCGTCTTGAGGTAATCATCCAGTTTGACGCGCATCACGAGATGCGAACCGCCCTTTAAATCAAGACCAAGGTTGATGTTCTGTGCAAGATTTGCCTTTACGCCCTCGTATGTAAAATCGTTTGCCGTAGGGAATCGCCTCGGGCCAAAAACGAGATAAATGCCGACTAAAGTTATGGCGATGATCACCGCCGTTCGGATCCATAAACCGGTTCTGTTCATTGCTAATTAACTGCTGTCGCCAGATCGTATCTATTCGGCTTTCTTACCGACGACGGCGCTCTTACCCACTTCCAGAAACGATTTTTCAGCGCTCTGGATAATAAAACTTGTGTCCTTGACCTCTTTGATGCGCCCGATAATGCCGCCGTTAGTGACCACCTCGTCGTTTATCTTTAATTGACCGATCATTTCCTGCAGCTGCTGCTTCTGACGCTTTTGCGGCAAAATTACCAGGAAATAGAACACTCCGAAAATGAAGATAAACGGGAGGAGGGTCCATATGATACTCGGGCCGCCAGCCGCATCCTGGAATAGAAAGAGGTAAATATTCATTAAATTATGCCTAAAGACAAAGAGAAAATAATATACATTTACACGGCCATTATCAAACGGGGGTTTCGTCGTTCTCGGTCAATTGGCGGAGAAAGTCACGTCGAAACGACTGAAAGCTGCCCGATCTGATCGCCGAGCGGGCGCGACTCATAGTGTCCATAAAAAAGGCGAGATTGTGGTGCGAGATCATGGTCGACGCCGTCATTTCACCGGCCTGGTAAATGTGGCGGAGATAGGCAAGCGAATAGCGTCGGCAAACCGAACATTGGCAGTTCGGGTCAAGCGGTCCATCGTCAGCCGCAAATTTTGCGTTGCGTATGTTGAGCTTTCCCCGTGAGGTAAACGCGCTACCGGTGCGGCCGTTACGCGTGGGAATGACGCAATCGAACATATCGACGCCGCAGTTGACGGCCTCGATCAGGTCCTCGGGCGTGCCAACTCCCATCAGATAACGCGGCGCATCAGGCGGCATTTGACGTGCCAGAAAATCAAGTACCTCGTACATAACGGGCTTTTCTTCGCCCACGCTGAGTCCGCCGATCGCGTAGCCGTCAAAACCGACCGCAACAGTTCGCTCTAAGCTTTCGCGTCTTAAGTCTAGATGTCCGGCACCCTGAATTATGCCGAACAGGGCCTGCCTGCCCGAAACTGGATTCACATCATTCAAAAACCCTGTGTCTGCACCTTCTTCCTGCAGCTCGTCAAACCGCGTCTTCGAACGCGCGCCCCAGCGCGCCGTCAACTCGAGGCTGGTGCGTGTCGCATCAAAACCTGCATCGCCAGGTGGGCACTCGTCAAAGACCATTACGATCTCGGAACCGAGAGCGGCCTGGATCTCCATCGAGATCTCAGGTGATAGAAAGTGTGAGCTGCCGTCGAGGTGGGACCGGAACTCGACTCCGTCCTCAGTCAACTTTCGCAGATCCGTCAGGGAAAATACCTGGAAGCCGCCTGAGTCGGTCAAGAAAGAACGGTTCCATGTCGTATAAGCGTGCAGCCCCCCGAGCTTTCGGATGACGTCCACGCCCGGTCTGAGGAATAGGTGATATGTATTGCCGAGAATGATGCGGGCGTCCAGCTCTGACTCAAGCCACTCGAACCGCACGCCTTTGACCGCCCCCTGGGTTCCCACAGGCATAAAAACAGGCGTCTCTATTACAGAGCGCCTGGTTCGTAGAACTCCGGTCCGTGCGTGGCCATCGCTAGCCGTTACTGTCCAATCCAGGGGCTTGATCATCTCGTGGCACGAACATTCCTATTTTCTCTTACCGACCAGTGACCAGATGTCTGGGGCCCCAATAGCTGTTTCGGAGACGATCTTGCCCTGCTCGTTAACAAGCACGGCCGACGGGGTGCCGTACATGCCAAATGCGGAGCTAGTCTTGTGCCCCGGGTCTATAATGATGGGCGATTTCAGGTCGAATTTTTCGTGCTCGGAGACGTCACCGTCGGAAAAGACGATCAGAGCCGGGTCGTCCTCGCCTTTTGTCCGGTCCCATTCGCGCAGCTCTTCCATCATGCTGAGACAGAAGGGACAGGTGGTGCTCCAAAATGTGACCAGCGTTTTCTTGTTCTTGAAAAAGTCCGACGTTATCTCGTTTCCTTTGATATCCGTTGCCGAAAACTGGGGAACGCTCTCGCCGATCTTTGTTCCATGAGGATGGCCGTGTCCATTTCCGTTGCCGCTCGTGAAATAAGTAAACTCGGCAGCGAGGTCGCCGGACTTGATCTGTTCGACAAACGCGCGGATCGCGGTATCACCAGCCGTCACGTGGCTCGCGACTCGCCCTTTACGGTCCATGAGAAGGGCCGTCGGCGTCCATTTTGCCTTAACCATTTCCGCGAGCTCCCGATCCTTTTGCAGCAGGATCTGGTGGTCCGCGTCGCCGCCGAACTTGGTTAGGTTGTCAACAGCAGAACCGCCGCTGACGAACACCAGTCGGACGCGTCCCGCCAGGTCTTTGCTCCACTGATCAAAATCCGGTACAAGACCCTGGCACGGATTGCATGTCGGGCTAATAAAGAGGAACAGCACGGGCAGGCCGTCGGCTTTCAGATCAGCAAGAGTAACGGCTCCGCCGTCTACGTCGGGAAGCTCAAAATCCGGAAATTCGGCCCCGACGGGCAAGCCCTCGTGTGGATGGGTTACGTCATCGCGTTCGACAGTGCCGCCGTCACGGGCCACCAATTCCATCAGCTCGATGCGGCGCATGATCTGCGTCTGCTGGTCCGAGATTTGCTTAAGGAAAAAAATCGCTATCCCGAGCAGAGCTACAACGGCCAGGCCTATAACAAACTGCATAACATCCTGATTTGAGTTGACCAAGAAGACGCCCTGGCCCGCCCGGCCCTGAGACACCAAGATGGCCGCCAATATCAGCAAAGCAATGTTTCTAAGCACGCTGGAAACGCCTATCGGTTCGCTATGGATCTGACCGAAGCAGTGGCAATCAGGCGTGTTCCCTTTTGCCATCTGATACAACATACCCGCCGTAAACGCCGCAAACAGCGCGGCCGCTCCGACAGCGCCATACCAGGAAGTTTGAACAAATAACAGCAGACCGGCGATAAGCAGCTCAGCGGCCGGCAGCAAATAAACCATGAGCCGAACCAACGGCCCGGGCACGCCAAAATCATTAAAGGCCTTTTCGGACCCAGCGGGGTCGAAAAGCTTGGCAAGCCCCGCAACGCCGAAAACGGTGGCGAGGGCAAGCCTGATCATGAGAAGGAAAACTTCCATCAGTTGTCTCTGTCGACAAGGGACCGATCTGCGGCGACCCTGCAAACCTCGATTTTATCCATCAGCTCCACTTTTTTCCAAATTGGCCGGCGTCAGGCTGCTGGTTTTTTCTTGTGACGCTCAACAAGTCGGATCGGCGTTGCGAAAAACTCAAACTCCTCACGCAGCTGGTTCTCGATGTAACGCAAATATGAAAAGTGCAGCCCCGCTTTTCCGCCCGACGTGAAAAGAATGAACAACGGCGGCCTAATGCCGGCCTGTGTCAGGAACTGTATCTTTAGCCGCGACATACCGCCTTTGACGGGCGCGGGCGTCCCGCCCCCCTTTGGCTGTGATATCGTGCTGTCAAAAAAGCGATTCAGGCGTGAAGTTTGGATCCGCAGATTGCGCGCCTCATTTGCTTGGGCCACGAGCGGCAATATCCTTGCGACACGCTGGCCCGAAAGAGCGGAAATGGCAACAATTGGAGCCCAATCGAGAAACTTCATGGCCATTCTAAGGGTGCGTTCGAACTCATAGATCGTGTTTGTCTCTTTCTCCGCGACGGCGTCCCATTTATTAACCGCGATTATCACCGAACAGCCGGAATCAACCGCATAGCCCGCGATATTGGCATCAAGATTCGTAACCCCCTCAACGGCGTCGATCACAAGGATCGCCACATCCGCGCGTTCAAGTGACTTTTTTGCCATGATCACCGAGAGCTTTTCAGCCATCTCGGTCGTTTTGCCTTTTCGGCGAATGCCAGCCGTATCGATGAGGATATAATCCTGGCCGTCAACCGTCAGATGCGTGTCGATTGAATCACGGGTGGTTCCCGCGATCGGCGAGACGATGACACGCTCTTCACCGAGGATCGTGTTCAGCAGCGACGATTTGCCGACATTTGGGCGGCCGATGATCGCCAGCTTTATGTCCTTGGATGGCGCAGAATCGACCTCCTCCTCGAACTGCAGGTGATCGAACACCAGATCGAGAAGATCGCCTATACCAGTCCCATGCTCGGCAGATACCGGTGCCATCTCGAATCCGAATTGGTAGAACTCGCCAGCCTCGTTCTCGACCGTCCGTGACTCGACCTTATTTGCTGCGATGATGACCGGCTTGCCGGTGTTTCGGAGCAGTACACCGAGCTCTTCATCGAGCGGAGTAACCCCCGCCCTGGAATCGAGGACCCAGATGATCGCTACCGCTTCGTCGATGGCGAACGAGGCCTGCTTGAAGATATTTGACGGGATAATGGCCTCGTCATCAGGCACGATACCGCCGGTGTCCACGAGCCGAAACTTTCGAGCCTTCCAATCGACCTCGCCAAACATCCTGTCACGCGTTATACCCGGCTCATCCCCGACGATCGCCTTGCGGCTTCCCGTCAGGCGGTTGAACAGCGTCGATTTTCCGACGTTTGGCCGGCCGATGATCGCGACGAGGGGTGCCTTCATAGAATCGAGTTGATTCTAGCAAACGGGATGTATAATTGGCGAAGATATGAAATTTCACGTCGGCCGGGATTTGGGACCGTGGCGAGGGGCTATTACGCAAATAGAAAAGGCCCCATTCCAATTAGGAATGAGGCCTCGCTCTTACTCTAGACCCGATCTTAGCGGTCGATTGCGATATTCAATATCGTTCCTATTATCGCACTAAGGATCGAGTATTTGCCGTTTGCATAGACTGCGCTGTTCCGCGATCACGGCGGTTGTCCCGTCCACGGCCGCGGTAATCGCTGGGCTGATGCCTCGCTTACCGTAAACGCAACAAGCGTTCCGATGGGTCAAAAGCGATATGCTTACTCTCTGTATAATTCTGTTACCCATTCTATGTCTCCGTACTCATGTTGCGATGGCGGATAACTCGTCCTTACCTCTCTAGGCAAAGTTTCGTTCCAAGATCAAAAAGCTCGAAAAAGAACCGAGTCGGCTGGTATCGGATACGACTTGGTCTCGCGTGTGAACGTTTTGAGTATTAGGCGAGTGATGACTAACCTCTGAGAAATTCGAAGCCAATGTGGATATTAAGCGCTCCGCCTACTACCTCAGGGCGGGCGTTCAGAGCGCGGAGCTTCAGATTGCCCGAGTTTCTGACAGGAACGAGAAAGGCGAGTTTATCCAGGCGGATGATCTCGACCGGATTTACCTTATTATCGATCGAGCTTTGCAGCATCCTGGCAATGAGCGTCCCGCCTACTCCACCGGTACCACTCAGGTTCACGCTCACGACCCGCACGCGTCCAATCATTCGCTGACCTGCCCGGTCGAAGTCCAACTCGACATTGCTTTCCGCCCATCCAGCGAATCCCACGCAGCCGATAAACGGAGCTGAATAGTTACCCGAAAACGCCAGCGGCACGATGATCTTGCCATCGCGAAAACGAACCGAGGTCTTAACCCCGTTCATTTCCCGCAGTACCTTGATCGACTGGTTACACTGAGAGGCCGCCGGGGAAAAGGCGGATCCGCCACGAGTGTCGCGTTCGCTCGGCACAGGCTTAGCAGCCGAAGCGATAGAAAACTCCTGGGGCCCAAAATTGTTAAAAACGGCCTCAAACAGCGCATCAAAAAAAGGCTCGCTGAGACTGATCGTCACGCTCGCCTTTTGCGCGCTGGCGGTGGAGAACAACAGAAAAATTGCCAGGCCCGTGATGAGCTTCCGATTCAGTCTCATTTCTCGCATACACCGAAGAAATCGTCCGGTAGATGCTCGCCGTAGGTTCGAAAATACAGCTGTTTCTTGAACTCCTGGTCTGAAAGATCCGTTGGCAACGAAGAAATAATAGCCATACGTCCCGCTGCGAACATTGACGATGCAGCCTCGGCTCTCTGTTGCGGCGTCCGCTCCATCCATAGCTTGTTCTGCATTTCCTCTATCTCACGCGTCGTATCCATCAACATAGTTTTGATCCAGCAGGTTATAACAATCTTTCAAAAAGTCTTCGACACGCAACTTAGCTGCCCAGAGTTTGACGTATTCCTCATCGTACGGGTTGCGAATAATGCTCGCCACATCCCGCATCTGCATCTCCGATCGGGTGTTTTTTGCCCATTTAAGCTTAGAAAGGACAAGATCCTCTTTTGTGATGATCCAAACATAAAAGTCACCTGCATAGTTCACACGCTGCCGTCTGCTGAAGGCGGTTCTCTGGAATTCATCATTCTTTTTGACGACACAATCGATCTTGATCACGGTTGCATGATTGAGAACATTGAACATTGTGTTACGTCTGACCGCGTCAGATACACGGTTATGGGGTATGTAATAGTCTTTATCGAATTCTGAGATAAATCGACTGACATCTCTTGATCCGATTGCCAGAACAATATCGATATCGGCCGTGGTGCGCGGAACGGCATAGTGGACGAGAGCCATCGAGCCGGTGAGCATATATTCTATGCCCATTCGCTCGAGCCTGGCTGTGAAATCTCGCAGGACATCGTTCTGCTCGTCCTGTCTGTTCATAACCCGCTTCTCACAATATCGTGTATTCGCAGCAGGCCCACACAGTCGTCATTCTTATTG
>JBHENG010000021.1:0-280 GCA_046262195.1 Pyrinomonadaceae bacterium
GTATTTCAATGTTCACAGCACAAATTTCCCGAACGGCGAAATACGCGGTCAGATACGACCATTTCGGCATGTCGTGGCCGATTTCGATGGGGACGGCAGAACAGACTGGGCTGTGTTGCGGCCCGGTAGCGGTGCGGCTAACGCCCAACTCACCTGGCACATAGAATATAACCGGTACCCGGCGGCCGGTATTTATGTCGGTGGGCAGCAATGGGGCATCGCGACGGATCAAATTACTCCCGGCGATTTTGACGGGGACGGACGAGACGACATCACCGTT
>JBHENG010000021.1:507-26668 GCA_046262195.1 Pyrinomonadaceae bacterium
CATAGCATGGCTCCATCTCGGCACCGGCAGTGTCGATGTGCCCGAAACGGTTGGCTCATCGGCCCAGGCTTTTGGCCGACAGGCATTTGACTGGGTCCCTGGAGACTATGATGGGGACGGCAAAACTGATCTCGCTGTCACCATCCTTTCTGGTACACGGTGGCTTTGGGTATACCGCCCAAGTTCAGGCGGCCCGGACGTATACCAGCAATGGGGGCTGAACACGGACGACTATCAGGTCCAGGGGGACTATGATGGCGACGGGAAAACTGACATTGCCGTCTGGCGTGTCACAGGTCGGCCGGCCTTCTGGGTTCTGGGGAGCTCGATGGGCGTAATGCACCGCGAGTTTGGAGCGAGTACTGATCTGCCGGTAGCATTAGATACTCATTGATCTCAATAAACCTTAAAGCAGAAAAGGTCGGGATATCCCGGCCTTTTCTATCGGTTAGGGTTATATTCAGTTATACATATTTCTCAATAACCCGTGCGATGGCATCCCTTGTGACGGCCCCTACGATACGTTCCTGTTCCTCGCCGCCTTTAAACAGTATTAGAGTTGGGATCCCCCGGATGCCAAACTGCTGTGGAACGTTCATATTTTCATCGACATTCATCTTATAAACGCCCGCCTTTTCCTTGTATTCTTCCGCGATCGCTTCAACTGTCGGCGCGATCATGCGGCAGGGGCCGCACCATTCAGCCCAAAAATCCACCAGCACCGGTTTATCCGAACCCAGAACATCCGTGTCAAAAGCTGTATCTGTAACTTCCTTAGCAAAATTTCCCACTTCGTTCTCCTTTAAATTATTTATGACTACGGATCCTTAGAGGATCCGCCATGACCTTATTTATATTTTAGCCACTCCTTTCCAAGGTGGCTAACTAACGCTGTAAATTCATTCCGTTGGCCGCGTGTTTTCATAGTCTGATGACTATCTTTCCAAAATGGGAACCGCTCTCCATGTAATGCAGGGCTGCGCGTGCGTCGTCAAAATCAAAAACCCGTTCTATAACAGGTGTGATCTTATTGAGACTGACAGCCTTTAACAGGTCCTCAAACATTTTTTTTGAACCGACAAATATCCCCTGTAGGCGAACGGCCTTCATGAACAGGGTGATCGGATTAAAATCGCCCGGTCCGGTAAGTGCTCCGATCATGGCCACGTGGCCCCCGATACGGACCGCATTGAGCGATTTCGCAAGTGTACCCGATCCCCCAACCTCAACCACGTGGTCGGCACCGACACCGCCCGTAATTGCGAGCACCTCACTATCCCAATCTTTTTTCTCTCTGTAGTTGATGATGTGGTCGGCACCCAATGTCTGCAGCTTCTCGAGTTTCTTCTTGCTGCTTGATGTTGCGATCACCCTCGCTCCCATGAGTTTTGCTATCTGGACAGCAAAGACGGATACGCCCCCGGTGCCGAGGGTGAGTACCGTTTTACCGGGTTTTAGATTCCCCGACACGACTAAAGCATTCCATGCTGTTACCGCGGCACAAGGTAACGTAGCCGCTTCCTCGAATGATAGGTGTTCCGGTACGGCTACAACGGCATCCTCGCGAAACGCTGCGTATTCGCGCAAAACTCCGTCCCACTGAGCTCCGGCCCCCAGAGCAGTGCGTCTCATTTCTTCACTCGATTCCCCGTCGAACCACCGCTGGGCAAATATGGGCATAACACGATCGCCGATCTTCCATTTAGTGACGTCCGCACCGAGACCGATTACTTCACCCGCCGCGTCAGATAGCGGAGTAGCGGGCAGCTTCATACGCGGATTATAAGTTCCGCTTGCGACCATTACATCGCGATAATTAAGTGAAGCGGCTCGAACACGCACGAGCACCTCGTCCGGCCGGACCTTCGGCTCGTCCCGCTCGACGATAACGAGTTTGTCTATACCAAACTCATCTAATTGATACGCTTTCATTTGTTCCTAGTGGCGTTAATTGTGAGCTTGACGACCACGTCTTCCCGAATGAGATCGTCCGCCAACCCTCTGTACGTAATGCCAAAATCTTTTCTGTTGATAGTGAACTCACTGTTCACAAGCACAGCGTCGGTGCCAACGGATACTTTTGCGGGGAAGGTAATCGTTTTTTTGACACCGCGCATTGCGAGTTCACCTGTTACGGAATAGTTTCCCGCCTCCAAACCTGTTTGAGGTACGATCTTGGTCGACACAAACGTCGAAGTAGGAAACTTATCCACCTGAAAGAAATCACCCGTCTTTAAGTGCTTTGTCAGACTATCATCGTCTGTGTATACCGAAGCCATATCGATCGTAAAAACAACTCTGCTTGTCTCGGGTTTGTTATCGACGAGATCGATGGCACCACGAAAGGAGTTGAATCCGCCGTCGTGCTTGCCGGTCACTTTTGATCCTGTAAATTCGATCTTTGAATTAACCGGGTCGAACCCAAGCTCCGTTCCCAGAGGGGCAAAACCCGGCGGTAGCTCGGTTGCCGCGGAAGGGGTGTTCGATGCTGACGGTTCACCTGTTCGGGCCCTTGGCTTGTTGGCGCCTGGGTCAGCGCATCCAGACAAGAGAACAGTCGCACTGAAGATGGCTAAATATAATGCTTTCATCATGTAAAAAGTGCTGTTATCAAAGTAGGGCGGCGGGTCGCTTTAACAAAACTCTTTCTGAAGATCTCGCCCCCGTCAAGGTTATACTAGCGATGAAGTCTCCGGCAAAACGTCAAATTCCCCAGAACCTCGCCACCAGCCGAAACAGCTCCAAGAACCTCGGCGTCCAATTAATAAAAAATGTATTCATATTCCCCTTGTTTTTGTAACATTTATTGATACAGATACAGTCAAAAAAAATTAAGCGTATGCAGGCTCTATCTTCTCAAGTACGCTGGCAAGCGTATACTGCCCAAGTTTTTCGCCGACCGTCTTATCGATCTCTTTCTGTAGATGACAGAGGACGGCTTCTATATTTTTGCCTATCGGGCATTCCTGGTTTGGCGATTTGGCATGAAGACCGAAAACTTCGCCGCAGGATACCGCCTTATAGATCTCGCAGAGACTGATTGTTTCCGGGCGCCGCGTAAGCTGCGTGCCTCCAGCCGAGCCGGTTTGAGAGGTGACTAGCCCCGCATTATGTAACTGGCCAATGATCCGCCGAATGACAACGGGGTTTGTATTTACGCTCCGGGCAATGTATTCAGATTTGACCCTGGCTTCACCCGATCTTGCCAATAGGGTCAAAACATGTACCGCCATCGAAAACTGACTATTCGCTGCCATCTGTAACCAGTGTAGTTACAGTTGAAGTCGATGTCAAGCATTTCGAGCGCGAAAAAGCCGGGGCCGTGCGACCCCGGCTAAATCCTTGACCCAAACTAATTACATCGATGGGATCTTGATCTCGCGTCCGGCGCCCAGGATTGAGTTTGGCAACAACCCGTTAAACTTAGCTACTTCGGTGGCATTTGCATTGTTACGTTCTGCGACCTTTTGAACGGTGTCTCCCGCCTTTGCCTTTACGACTTTGACGTTGCTGGCAAACGTGGAGTTTCCAGAAGTCGTAGGCCGCGAATAGCTGGTCGCCTGAACATTATTACCTGCAACTGGGACAAATACCTTTCCTCGCGGAGTAGTCATACCCGGGTTGGCCGCCATCAGATCTGAAATGCTGACGCCCGTCCGGTTTGAGATCGTCTGCCACGTTTCGCCCGCGGATGAGTTGGCCAGATTCGTGTTGTTGATCTTCGAAGCAGGAATACGCTTGAACAATGCGACTACTTCATTTGCCTTGCCTGCCGGCACATTGACGACGTAAGGCTCCGGCGGCGATACATTGCTCCGGAGGTGCGGATTCAAGTAACGGAGATACTGCGCGCTGGTGTCAGACGCCTGAGCGATAATGTTCAAGCTGGTCGACGCCGGGATCCTGATTCGATCATACCGAAGCGGAGCCGCTGGCCTGATGTGTCCGAAACCATACTGGTTCGGGTTATTCGCGATCAGGATCGTCGCGAGAATATTCGGAACATAATTGCGAGTCTCTTGTGGAAGGAAAGGATAAGCTGCCCAGAAATTCTTGACGCCGGCCCGACGGATCGCCCGGTCGACGTTGCCCTCGCCACAGTTATATCCGGCGATGGCCAATTCCCAGTTGCCATATCGGTTGTAAAGGAATTTCAAATAACGCGCGGATGCACGAGTCGCTTCGTCAAAGCTGTTCCTTTCATCGACGTGCGCCGTCCTGCGAAGACCATACATTGCGCCGGTTCCCGGAATAAACTGCCATAGTCCAGAGGCCGCCATGTGCGACATTGCGCTTGGCTTCCATGCACTCTCGACCTGTCCTAGCCACGCCACATTTTCGGGGATACCCTCTTCTTTAAAAATCCTGCGAGCCATCAACATGAACATGCCTGAACGATAAAGGCCAACTTCCATCGTCGAACGACCGCGGCCGCGATAGTAGTTGATGAACTGTTGGATCATCGGATGAACCTGAAACGCGAAGCCTAGCGATTTATTGGCCACCGCGTACTGGATATATTGATACTGCTGCTGAGCGATCGGGCTCGTCTCGACCTGCTTTTCATCCTCTGTGAGCTCAAGCTTTGACAGCTCATCGCGGGGGGATGGTTCAAATTCCTGCGTATTGAAGCCGACTGTAACCGTTGAAGGCGTTGCCGTGCCCGCGATCGCCGTTGATGACGGGGAACCAACCTGTTTTACGGTCGAGCCCTTTGCAGCCTTGGCCACAGTGTCCGAGAGGGTATCGTCAATGTTCCAACTGCAGCTCTGAGCCAAGTTCTTTACCTGTGGGAGCTGCGCTTCGGCGGGAAATTCTATGCGATAGATGGTCTCGATCAGCTGGTTATAGCAGCCCTGAAGTTTCGGATCTCGTTGAGTGTTCAGCGTCGAATACAGAAATACCTCGATCGACTTATTAAACTTATCGCCAGCTACCGAGCGGTTGTCGTCAACATAAGCAAGGAGGCCCTCTTTGAAGGAGACTCCGGCTTTGGACAGGACGTCGTTGACCGCTTCCTGCGCCCTTGCCGCCTCTGGCGTAAGGGTGTCGTTGCTCGATCTCGAACTGGTGATCTGAGCGTTAGAACTGGTCGTGAAAACTAAGAAAATGAATGCTGTAGAACTTAGAACCTTATATATCGTTTTTTTCATCAAGTTGGTCAATATTTGCAATTACTTCGATCAGGGCAATAATCAAAAACGCCTATATCCGATGTCGTCAAGTAAATTTAACGCTTTGAGTTAGGAAAAGTTCCGCTTGTTAGGTAGCCTATCGAGGCTAATTTCGTATCTATTAAGCATACGATTTTTGACATTAAAAGTCAAGAAATACCTGCATTTCCAAGGACCTTTTCCCGTTCCCGGGGGCCGATTCAGGATGCTTTTGAAGCCTTGGCTTTTGGCCGTTCGGCGACGATCTTGCTGTCTCTCAACGCGGCATCGAATACCTGCCGCACATTGTCCACAAATATAAATGTCAAATCATCCCTGACTTCCTGTGGAAGATCCTCCAGATCACGTTTATTTGGTTCCGGCAGGACGACCGTTTTGATCTTGGCCCGCCGTGCCGCCAGCAGCTTCTCTTTGACGCCCCCCACCGGGAGCACGTTGCCGCGCAATGTGATCTCGCCTGTCATAGCAACATCCTTTCGGACGGGGCGCTGTGAAAGGACCGAAACAATTGCCGTGGCCATTGTGATACCGGCGCTTGGCCCGTCCTTTGGTATCGCTCCCTCGGGTAAGTGAACGTGTATATCAAAGTTTTCCAGGACTGTTTCATCTATGTCCAATTCTTTGGAACGTGCTTTGGCATAAGAGAACGCTGCCTGAGCCGATTCCTGCATGACCTCGCCTAACTGCCCTGTTAACTGGAGTTTACCCTTGCCCCTGGTTTTCAGAGCCTCAATGAATAGGATATCACCGCCGACCGCCGTCCAGGCCAGGCCTGTCACCGTTCCGATCTGGTCTTTTTTAAGAGCGCCCTCGTTGAAAATCCTTGACGCACGCAGGTAGTCGCTGAGATTGTCGGCAGTCACCCGCATTGGCGTGAATTTGTCTTCAAGCTCTGCCTTACTTCTTGCCACTTTTCTGCAGACCTTGCCGATCTCTCGCTCGAGATGGCGCAGGCCCGCCTCCTGCGTATATTCCGCAATGATCTTGATAATTGCGCGGCGATCGAATTTGACGTCAGATTTATCGAGGCCATTTTCCTCTATTTGCTTCGGAATAAGGTGGCGTTTAGCGATCTCGAGCTTTTCTTCCTCGGTATAACCGGACAGCGAAATGATCTCCATTCGATCGCGAAGCGCCGGCTGTACGGTGTCAAGGACATTAGCCGTCGTCATGAACATTACGTTAGAAAGATCGAACGTAACGCCGAGATAATTGTCGCGAAAAGTGGAGTTTTGCTCTGGATCAAGCACCTCCAGCAGTGCACTCGATGGATCGCCTCGAAAATCGGCGCCAACCTTATCTATCTCGTCGAGCATTATCAGGGGGTTGTTTGTACCCGCCTGTTGAATGGCCTGTATCAGCCGCCCCGGCATAGCGCCGACGTAAGTGCGGCGGTGTCCCCTTATCTCCGCCTCGTCGTGGAGACCACCGAGCGAGAGACGCACAAACTTTCGGTTGAGTGCCCGGGCCACCGAGCGTCCAAGTGAGGTCTTACCGACGCCCGGAGGGCCGACAAGACATAGGATCGACCCCTTTGGCTTTTCGCGCAGTTTGCGAACCGCCAGAGACTCTACGATGCGTTCCTTTACTCGTTCTAGCCCGTAGTGGTCCTCGTCTAGTATCTTTTCAGCCTTTTTGAGGTTGAGATTGTCCTTGGAAGCCTTTGACCACGGAAGGTCCGTCATAATATCGAGCCAGTTACGCAGGGTCGCTGTCTCGGCTGTATCCGGATGCATTCGCTCCAATTTTTTCAGCTGTCGCAGCGACTCTTCCTCGGCATTCTCTGGCATCTTAGCTTTAAGGATCTTGTCGCGATATTGCTCTATCTCCTCGTAAAGCTCATTTCCCTCTCCCAATTCGGATTGTATGGCTTTGAGCTGCTGTCGAAGAAAATATTCACGCTGAGACCGGTCAATGTCGGCCCTGGCCTGGGTGTTTATCTCCTGCTGAACGGTGAGCACGTCAATTTCCTTGCTCAAAAGGTCGTTAACACGGCGAAGCCGTGGTATTGGATTTTCAATATCCAAAACGCTTTGGGCGTCCTCGACCTTTAGCTCGAGATTTGACGCCGCGAGGTCAGCCAAACGGCCCGCGTCATCGAGGTTTGCAATGATAGCGAGCACCTCCGGTGAGATGTTCTTCCCCAGACTTGCCGCCCTTTCGATAGAGCCCCTTACATTGCGAACTAACGCCTCGACCTCCAGCGAATTCTCTGGAGCGAGCGGCTCTGAGATCGGCGTAACACCCGCCTTTACATATTCCCCTTTGCCGGTGACCGAATCTACACGAGACCGCGACAGGCCCTGAATAAGGATCCTGATGCGGCCGTCAGGAAGTTTCAGCATTCGCATGATTATGGCCACCGTGCCCATCGTATAAAGGTCTTCCTGTTCCGGCTCCTCTTTATTGACGTCTTTTTGCGACACCAGCAGGATCATGCGGTCCTGACCAAGCGCCTGCTCGACCGCACGGATCGAACGATCGCGCGAAACGAAGAGTGGTACGATCATGAATGGATAAATAACAATGTCGCGCAGGGGCAGAACCGGAAGTTCCGGTGGGATCTGCATCATCGGCTCGATTGCATCAGACTCAGCGAGCGCGACCGGGAATTCGTCGAGGTCTACCATAAACCTCTATGTTATGGAAAATTGGGGGAAAGGGCAAAACACTCTGGTCTGAGACCCCTGAAGAGAGGCGCGCTATGCTTTCTTGCTTTTTTTCTGCTTTTTGAGCGGCGTTGGGGTCCGGGAACCAACCAGAACCTTAAGTTCGTCCATGAACTCCGATACGTCGGCAAATTCAAGATACACGGAGGCAAAGCGGACGTAAGCCACTTTATCGAGAGCCTTTAGTCGTCGCATTATGAGCTTTCCGATCTCATTGGTCCCTAGCTCGCGATCCAGCGAGTCTTGAACGTTTTTCTCTACCTCGTCGACTATAGCCTCGAGTTGCCCCGTTGAGATCGGACGCTTTTCAGAGGCACGAAACAGTCCCGCGAGAACTTTGTTCCGGTCCCAACTCTCGCGTTTTCCATCCTTTTTGACGACCATGTACGGGATCTCATCTATTCGCTCGTACGAGGTAAAGCGGCGCCCGCACTCAAGACACTCGCGACGCCGGCGAATGGAGTCACCGTCCTTCGACTCGCGGGAATCGACAACTTTATCCTCGATATGTGAACAAAATGGGCAGCGCATTAATGTTGCGGTTCAAAATCGGGCGAGTCAGATGATATCTCGCGCTCGGCGTTCTCGCTGGAAAGCAGGCTGCGAAAGCGCTCAATACTTATATCACCATGGAAGAAATAATATAAGCCGAACAATACCGCTGGCGCGAAATAGACCAGGTGCATTGCGATCGATACGGCTGCCGCATCTTCCCAACTTATATCATCTTTCAAAAATATAAGGCTGGCGGCAGTCGCGCTGTGAAAAGCTCCCGCCGCTCCGCCGGGCGTCGGAATAACTGAGCTTACTGCGGCAAAGCCCATGATGAACAGCGAATCACCAAACGTAATCCGCAGATCAAACGCGAGTAACACTAACCAGGTCGGAATCGCGATAGCCAACCAGAGTAAAAGGGTCCAAAACGACACGAGGAACGTTTCGCGCCAGTCACGCAATATTGCGAGAGCCGAAGCAAGCTGCCTAAGGATGCTGATGAAGATCTTTTGAAGGCGGGCCGGTATCCACTTGCGGTTGGTCAGACGCGCAAACCAGTCGATCACGGGCCCTGAGATTCGCTGGAAGGCAATAAGCGCGGCAAAGCTAACGGCAACGCCGGCGAGCATCAGCCAGCCTGCCCACTCTACGTATTTGAACTGGTCTTCCCTCGGCGCCTGAGGTGTAAACCAGAGCAGATTGAGAGCAAAAAAACATGCAAGCGCTGCAAGATCAAAGATCCGTTCTAAACCCAACGTAACCACTGCGGCACTTGGACGGACCCTGCGATCGCGCATCGGCAACCACATCGGACGAACGATCTCACCCATACGGCCGATGAGGAATATCGCTGCAAAACCGACAGTCGTGGTGGCGAAAAGCTCCCTCAGACTCGATGGCGTTATCGGTTCGAGAAGCACCTTCCATCTGATTGCGCGCAAGAGGTAACCCAGGCAGATGATCAGAACCGAGACGGTCAATAATGCCGGATTAGCTTTCCGCAAACTTCCGGATACCTGCTGCCAATCCAAATTTCGGCCAAAAAACCAAAATATAAGGACCGTCAGCAAGAGCAGAACGATGAATTTTATGTATTTCCGCAAGGAACGAACTCCAGAAGCCAGGCTGACTTCCTATATTTAGTTAGCGCCAACCGATTGTAAAGAGATAAAGATACCGTATTGACCAGGCAAATTCGAGATCACATCTCGATTTGTGATCGTCGTCTCTGAAACGGCGGTTATATGCTGGGGCTGACAGACGAAAGGGCTGCCCACGCTGATGAGCAGCCCATTTTGCTGATCTATGAATAATCAGATCTCCACGCGTCCTTCGGCGCAGCACGCAGTACGGCTGGTATAGCGAGCGTTCGTTTTGTCATATTTCACAACAAAAACTTCCCAGTCACTGTTAAAGAGACTTTTTGAACATTTGCCGCATTTTCCCGTCTGGCATCTCTTTCGCTGACGCATCTCTGTAAAGGTTAGATTTTTGTTCATAAGTGCTCCCTGCTCAACAACAAATGGTTTTCACTTCCTTTTGCGAACCGTTCACGTCGACGTATGTTGGAACACAGCAGGCAGCGTCTTTATTGCTACCGGTCGACTCGGGTAAATTGTCTTGCAGCACCACAAATACTTCCCACTCGTTTCCGTCGGGATCGTGGACCCAAGCCTTGTCCTGCAGAGCGTAACAGCAAGCCGTCTGCATCTCTTCGCGGGGTAGCAGGCCGCGTTCCATCCACTGTTCACGCATCGCTATAACGTCGTCGGTCGTAGCCACCTGGATACCTAGGTGGGACAAAGCGCCCTTCCCTTCGAAAGGCACTTCGTTCAATGTAAGATTTAAGGGCGGGGTCTGAATGTCGAACTTCGCATACCCGGTACGAACCTTGCTCGGTTCGATTCCAAGCATCTTCTTGTAGAAATCCACGCTCGCGTTGACGTTACAAACGTTGATCGCCAGGTGCGCCTTTAATGTATTGATTGCTGTCATCACCATTCTCCTTATTCAATTTCAATTACGTCTATCCGTAATTGTAACTCGAGCATACTCCTGGCAAACGATTATGTCAAGCCATAATTGTTCTGTGTTATAATTTCTAGAATGGGACGGGCGCCGAAGTTCAAGCTAGAAGAGTTTTTTGCTGCCCTGGCGGACAGGACACGCCTGCGATTGCTCAATCTGATGCGAAACGGCGAGGTGTGTGTCTGCTTTTTCGCGGATACTCTTGGCACTAATAATCCCAAGATATCGCGGCATCTTTCATATCTTAAAAAGGTCGGGCTGGTACAGGGCCGTCGGGAAGGAAAATGGATCCATTACAGCATCAGGATGCCCGACGACCCCGCGGCTGCTCTGCTGCTGCAGTCGCTGCTAAACACACTCGATAAGGATGAACAGATGAAGGCGGACAAAGGTGTTCTCGAACGCGTATGCTGCGCACCTCGAGTCGGCGGTAGCCCCAAGCTCGTCGATATCGGACGGCAAAACGATAAGCCGACTGCGACATAATATTGCCTTATCGGCGAAAAAGAAGTGGGCGCCCGATCGGGGTATTCTGCTTTAGTTGGAACTTTTGTTTTTCAGCCTCGTAATCAATTCTTGACAAGGCGAGGGTCATGCATTTTGACCCGAGGAAAGGGTTTCGGGAGAGAGTGCTTTGGAAGCTTTAAGGTCTGCGACCGACATTGATGGTGCCGAACTCGTAAGACGTGCCCGCGCAGGTGACGGCGCGGCGTGGGAGGACATCGTCGCAGGATATTCGCGAAGGATTTTCAATCTTGCGTACCGCTTTACGTCCAATGCGGACGCTGCCGAGGACCTCACCCAAGATGTCTTTATCAGAATCTATCGAACTCTGGACCAGTACAACCCTAAGCAGGGAGACCTTTCAAATTGGCTTATGAGGCTCGCTCGAAATCTGATCATCGACGATTACCGCCATCGCCAACGGAACCCGCAGAATACGATGGCCGACACGGTCGACGATCATCAATACCACTTGAGAGCGGCGGGCACTTCGGCTCATCGTGAGATGGAGCGCAAAGAACTGGCCAGCCAGGTCCAGGAAGGTATTGACAAGTTGCCCGACGACCTCAGGACGTGCGTTATCCTCCGCGATATAGAGGAACTCGCCTATCAGGAGATCGTTGACGTTCTGAAAATTCCAGAGGGAACGGTGAAATCGAGAATAAATCGCGGAAGGATCGAGCTGGCAAAGATATTGAGACGGATGAGAGTGGTTACGATCTAAGACAAGGGGTTTAGTTATGAAAAAAGAGCAGGAAAACATTCTGGTAAGTTGCTCGACATTTGAAGAGTTGTTGACCGATTATCTGGACAAGACGCTGGAGAGCCGTTCTCACAAAGCTGTTGCGGCTCATGCACTGAGCTGCCCGCTTTGTCACTCGCTGCTCAACGACGTAAAGGAATCTTTGGAGGTGTGCCGTAAAATCGCGGCGCCGGCGATGCCTCTAACCCGTCTGGAGGCGCGCGTCATTTCGATGACGACGCCCGAGACCGCAATGACGTGCGAGGAGTTTGAAGGTTACCTCACGGACTATCTCGACGGGTTTTTGCCCGCTACTTCGTTCCACAGGTGGGAGCGGCACGCGGCACTTTGCGGTGGCTGCGAGGATCTGCCAGGTATAGTCGTGCGTTCAATAGCAGCATGCTATACCTACAAAATGGAGGAGCTTGCCGTGCCCGCGGGCCTTCATAAAAGGATCTTGAATTCAACGATCGGTATAGTCGGGGCCCATGGGCCAAAGGCTTCCTGGACATCTCGGGCGAGCGAGTGGATACGGGGACTTGGCTTCCCTATCGCCGTGCCGCAGTTAGCGCCCATAGCGATGATGCTGATGTTCGCTTTCCTTGTTTTTAGCCAGACCGTGTCGGCCGACGGTTCTATCGCAGGCGTATATCAGAAAAGCTTTGAGCTCGCCGAACAGACCTATCAACAGAGCGCCGATGCGTGGAACGGTAAGCCATCTGGAGTCACACCGGCCTCAACCAAGGACCCTGTTACAGGAACGACTGATGTCAGCAACGAGGAATAAGAAGAATGAATTGCGCGTATCACAATCATAATGCGGCAGTTGTTAGCTGCAATGGCTGCGGACGGCCACTTTGTCCCGCCTGTGATCATCGCATCAAAGGATTTCCTTACTGCCAGGATTGCATTGTGGTGGGTGTTGACCTGCTGCGGCAGCATAACCGGTCGAATCACGTTCCTTTTGTAAAAAAGCGCACATCTCCCGTTATTGCCACACTCTTATCGGCATTCTGTCCGGGTCTGGGAGCGGCCTATAACGGTCAAACTGTAAAGGCGATAGTTTATTTCGCGGTATTTGCTGGGCTATTTCAAATGGCGGTGCTGACGCGCACACCGCTTTTTGTTCTTGGATTTATTGGCATGTATTTTTTCTCTGCGCTCGATGCATGGCGGACGGCGCAGATGATCCGCTCCGGAGTTGCCCCTGACGTGGCGGACGATATTCTCGTCAAAAGATTCTCGGGAAATCCGAAGCTTTGGGGAATTGTGATGACGGTGCTCGGCGCCTCGTTCCTGTTTCAGAGATTGTTTAATATTGGATTTCTAATGCGCGCGCTTGTGCCACTGATGCTGATAGGACTCGGGATATATGTGCTGCGGGGATATATATTTAAGCTTAAAGCACACGAAGCTGACTGGTCCGGAGCGGGTCCGTCGACGAGCTTTGCGCTAACGCAAACGCGCTATAATGAAGCCGATTACAGGGTAGGAAACGATTTTGCAGACCGCGCACGCAGCGGCAGCTGGAAAGACATTTAGATATTATTTTATTGCCGGAGGCGTTATGATCAAGGCCGCATCCATAATTGGAAGTTTATTAGTAGTTATTGCCCTCGTGATCGCGTTATTGAAGGCTCTGATCGGCTTTGTGGCATTTATTGCTTTAGCCGTAAAGATCCTGATTTTACTTGCTTTTCTCGCTCTTTTGGCGTTTGTCGGTGCGATGGTATTCAGGACATGGCAGGACAAACGAAGAACCCCGTAATCACCCCCTCTCCACCGTGCGGGCGAAAACGTATAAGGCTGGCTTACTTGCTTTTTTCGCCCAAATATGTTCTTATTAAGATTCCTAATCCTGCGATTGGGAAACTACAAGCGGTCAGTTTTCCCGAAGATAGCGAGAGTTAGTTTTTAATCAGGTCAACTCTTGTTCGTAAGGTTTCGCGTTAGTCGCTCGCGGCTATTCTTGCGTGATTCCGTGTGCCGGATGACATTTATTCGGTACGTAATCATTTAAAGGAGCTTCAAGGCATAATGCAGAAAGACGACAAGTCGTACTCTTTTCTTTTATCGAACTCATCAAATTCCAGAATATTTATAAAGCGTGTAGCAGTTTCGAAGCGTTACGTGCATTTCGGCTCGGTAGCTATTTTTCTCATATTCGGCATTACAAATCTTAGTGTTGGGCTAAGCGGCATCGTAGGCAGCCGGGTTTTAGCTGAAACACTCACCCACGCATCTCCCCTCACACAGGTGGCCGCGCAGAGTGCTCCTCAGTTTGAACCAATAAATTACTCGAGACCTTCAGCGTCCGGCCAGCTAGCATTTAATAGCGGCGGCCCCGAGGAAAGCACCCAGGGCAGCGACGGGGATCTCGAATTGGCAGGACAACTGCTGGCTATACAAACAACCAGCAGCCCGGCTAATCTGCCTACAATGTGGGCCCACCTGGGCAAGATCAATAACGAATTCGGCTTTCGCCGCAACCCGTTTGGCGGACGTACGTATGAGTTTCATCCGGGCATGGACATTGACGGCGAACGGGGCGATATTGTAATGGCAACCGCCGGCGGCACGGTGATAAATGCAGGGTACAAGGGCGGTTACGGGAACATGGTTGAGATCGATCATGGTAACGGGCTGACCTCGCGATACGGTCACCTGTCGAAGATCGAATCTCAGGTGGGCGATATGGTAACCCGCGGGCAGCTTATCGCGTTCATCGGTTCAACCGGTCGTTCCACCGGCCCCCATCTCCACTATGAGCTCAGACTTAACGACAAACCGATCAACCCGCGGCACTTCCTGCCGGCAGAACCTACCGACTTGAGCAAGATCGAAAAGAAATAGACATTACCTAAATTTGGGCAAAGATAAAAAGCGGGCCTTTTGGCTCGTTTTTTTGCGTCCAAAAATGGGTGATGCGGAACAGGTTTCTATTGCGAATCTGACACTCGTTGGTCGAACGCGACGGCTGAGAACGAATACGAAAGGCCGTCCGCTCACTCGGACACCCTTGCTCGATAACGATGCCGAGACGGCGGGTGAAAACGCTTGTGACGAAGACATTACGATGCGGTGGACGAACAGCGGTTTTTTTGTCTATGTCGGGTTATAATCAACTACATAGTCCTTAATCTTTTTAATCACGGAAATCGCCATGAAACTTAAAAATAATCGTTTTCTTTCAACCCTGATGTTGTGCGCGGTCTGGGTCTCGATCGTCTCGTTCGCCATTGCCGACGAAGGCATGTACACCCCCGAGCAGATCGCCAAGCTGCCGCTCGAAAAGCGCGGGCTCAAGATCAAGCCGTCAGAGATCTACAACCCAGCGGGCGGCGGGCTTACGGATGCCGTAATAAGGCTGAGCATCGGGTGCACGGCCGAGTTTGTATCTCCCGAGGGGTTGATCTTGACCAATCACCATTGTGGTTTTGACGCCCTGGTTTCCGCTTCCAGTCCGGGCCGGGACTTGGTAGAAACCGGTTTCAAGGCCGACAATCGCGCAGGTGAGATACCGGCCAAAGGCTATTCGGTCTTTGTCACGAACCGTGTTGAAGACGTGACCGCGAGGATCAAGGCCGGCACCGAAGGCTTGAGCGGCGAGGCACTCGCGGCTGCCATTAAGAAGAACACCGATACGCTGCAGGCCGCCGAGCAGGCAAAGGCGTCCGCGGGTTCGACCGTGCGGATCCAGGCACTCAATAATGGATTTTTTCATTACATGTACGTGACGACGCAGATCAAGGACATCCGCGTTGTTTACGCCCCGCCGCGAAATATCGGTGTCTTTGGCGGCGACCCTGACAATTTCGAATGGACACGCCACACCGGCGATTTCACGTTTCTGCGGGCGTATACCGCTCCGGACGGCTCTTCGGCGGAGTTCTCGCCGAATAACGTTCCGTTGAAGCCACGTCGGTTCCTAACAGTCAACATCGGCGGACTGAAGGAAAATGATTTCGTGTTCGTACTCGGATATCCCGGCGGCACGACCCGTTACCGTGAGAGCTGGTCGGTCGAATATGCTCGCGACGCCAACTTCCCTTTCCTCGAAAGATGGCTCGAAGCCCTCGGAAACACGTTGCGGAAGATCGGCGAGACCGACGATCAGAAACGCATCGCTTTTCAAAGCGACATAGCGAATTTTGACAATTCGCGAAAGGTTTACGGCGGCGGGGCGATTAGGCTTAAACGGGCAAATGTTGTACAGCAGCGGCAGGCGGACGAGGCGAGGATAGCTGCGTGGATCGCTCAAACACCGGAACGTCAGCGGAAGTACGGGATGATCCTCGGCGAGCTGAAGACGCTGTCGGAGGAGAGCAATGCTGCTTCAAAGCGGGATGTGATAATGCGTCGTTTCCCTGATCCAAATTCGATGCCCGTCTTTGGGCAAATCGTCGCCGCCGCCACGGCGGTGAAGCAGGGTAAGAAGCTACCAGCGGCCGAACGCACTGCCAGACAGGCCGAGGTGGTCGAGGTGCTAAAAGATCGAGAGCCGATTTACGAGCGTGAAATGCTGAAGTTCTTTTTCAAGGAACTTGACGATCTGCCGGCGAGCCAGCGATTGGCAGCCGCGGACCAGAAGTTCGGAAACAAGACGGGCAAAGCACGTCGGGACGTAGAGGCAGCCTTCGCGGCCGAGATAGCTGACGGTCCGTACACCACTCCCGCAAAGATCATGGAGTTATATGGGCTGAGTTGGGCGGAAATGCAGCGACAGCATCCGTTTGTCGCCGGTGTCGTGGACGAGCGTGCGGCACTCGTAGCCCGTACAAATAAGTTCGCAGCAAACATAGATCGGCTTCGGCTCAAATATATCGAGGCACTCATCGAAGTAAAAAATGTGAAAACGCCGTACGCGGACGCGAACTCCACCCTTCGATTCACGTACGGCAATGTGAGAGGTTATGTGCCGCGCGAGGCCGAGTTCAGGTTCCCCTTTACGACGATCAAGGGGATGATCGAAAAGGACACGGGCGTCAACCCATTCGACGTTCCGCAAAAGATAAAAGACCTGCAAGCGGCTAAAGATTTTGGACGTTACGCCGAGAATGACAGCGTCGTGGTCAATTTCCTGAGCACCAACGACATCATCGGCGGCAACAGCGGCAGCCCGGTCCTCAATGGCAATGGCGAACAGGTCGGTCTGGTCTTTGACGGCAACTATGAGGGGCTGGGGAATGATTTCTATTACGACCCGGACTACAATCGGACGATCTCGGTCGACATCAGATTTGTGCTGTTCGTTACAGAGAAATTTGGCGGCGCAAAATGGATAGTCGACGAGATGAAGATAGTTGGTGGTCCAAAAGCCCGGGCCGCGGCCGCCGGGGGCGGTTGCCGATATTCGGAAGCTGGAGAAGCAGGACGATCGGCTGATGCCCTCGCCGAAGGTGCTGTACTAAGGCAGACCTTGGGCCACGATGCCGAGCGTGCTCGTTGGATCTGACTTGACTCCAATAGTCGCGCGGGCGCTCGCAACTGGTTTCCTGTTGACCACGACTCAAATAGTGCCACGGGCGCCCTTACTGCGTGCGGGCTTCTGCAACGGGCTGGCCTCTGACCTCATAGATGTAAATCACACACGGATTCAGGGGTGAGCTTGTTTAGCCTGAGATCATACAGGCAAAACAGATCAAAGGTCTAGCGACGATAGAGAGCAGTATCTTTGATCCGGGTGTACGATTTGGCGACTTCTAGAGAGATCGCCAAGAAACTCACTTTGCGCCGAAATCCAGCTTAACGGCGTTCATACTGCGAAGGATCACACGCTGGCGGCGCACCACCCGTTTTCGGTTCTTCATTGGGTTAAAAACATTCAAAGGACTCGGGATCATTGCCGAGAGGAAAGCGGCATCTTCGCGCGTGAGGTCGGAGGCAGATTTCCGGAAATAGATGCGTGAGGCGGCCTCGGCGCCGTATATGCCATCACCCCATTCGATTACATTCAGATAGATCTCGAGGATGCGCTTTTTTGATAGTTCACGTTCGAGAAAATACGTATAGACCGCCTCACGTCCTTTTCGCATGAAGTTGCGGTCCTCTGAGAGAAAAAGGTTTTTCGCAAGCTGCTGCGTGATCGTCGAGGCACCTCGGCGAAAGCTAGGCATCGGCGGGATCCAGTCATCCGGATTATAGTCACCCTCCGCTTTTGCTTCCCGTTCTCCTTCCCTCACCGCTTCATCCCACGCTTTTTCTATCGCGTTCCAGTCAAAGCCGTTATGCTGAAAAAACCGCGAATCCTCGCCTGCGATCACTGCTCTCTGCAGGTGCGGCGAGATCTGCTCGATCGGAGTCCAAACCATGAACTTTCGAGGCTCACGGCCCTCGGCAATCGCCTCTGAAATGCGGTACTCGATCATCGAGGACGTGGTGGGGTTCTCGTTGCTCAATCGCGAGATCGATGGAAACGTCACGATCTCATAGAGCAGCCACACGGCGACCGCACCGGCGAAGATGGAAAAAGCTATTTTTGCCCAGTACCACATTGGTTAAATGGTAAATGGTGAATAGTGAATGGTAAATAGTAAATTGTGAATAGAATTAAGACTGGAGCGGCAGGCATCCTGCTTGGCTGAACGACGTGTAGCGTTCATATCTCTTGCTGAATAGAATAAAGCAATAGGCTCGATTCATGCCACGCACGAATGCAAGGGATGCTCGCCGCCGCAGTCACGTTTCTATTCACTATTCACTATTCACTATTTACTATTTTCACTATTCTCGATCCACGTTTTACTATTCATTTATATGGGCCGTCACGACAATGTAGTTGCGGTTATCCTGGGAGGCGGAGCCGGTTCGCGTCTTTTTCCGCTAACTCAGGAGCGGTCGAAACCGGCGGTACCCCTGGGCGGCACATACCGCCTGATCGACGTACCCGTTTCTAATTGTATCAACTCTGAGATAACTCAGATCTTTGTACTGACCCAGTACAACTCGGCATCGCTGAACCGTCACATATCCCGGACTTACCGGTTTTCGAGCTTCTCGACCGGCTTTGTCGAGGTGCTAGCGGCCGAACAGACAAAGGACAACCCCCAGTGGTTTCAAGGTACTGCGGATGCCGTCCGTCAGATGCTGCCGCACCTCCGCGACTGGCGGGTCGATACGTTGCTGATACTGTCAGGCGATCACCTGTATCGGATGGATTACCGGGATTTTCTGACCCGACACTTCGATACGGGAGCTGATCTCACGATCTCTGTCATTCCGTGCGCCGCTGAAGAGGCTGACGGCTTTGGATTGCTCAAGACGGATGGGAGCGGCCATATCGTAGAGTTCAAAGAGAAGCCAAAGGGTACGGCGCTCGAGGAAATGCGGGTGGATACGACCGCCTTTGGGTTGTCGAGCGATGCCGCGGCCAGTCGGCCATACCTGGCATCGATGGGTATCTACGTCTTTAACTACAACAAGCTGGTCGAGCTGCTCAAGACAGACCACTCTTGGGTAGATTTTGGCCGTGAGATCATCCCGGCGGCGATCCACAAATACACAGTACAGGCGCACCTTTTCAAAGATTATTGGGAAGACATTGGTACGATCCGCGCCTTTTATGAGGCGAATCTGGATCTGGCGTCGCCGCTCCCGAAATTCAATTTCTTCGACGCCTCGGCACCCATCTACACACGCAGCCGCTACCTTCCGCCCTCAAAGCTGCACAACTGTGACATCGACAATTCAATGGTGAGCGAGGGCTGCATCCTCAACGGCGTAAAGGTCAGGAAATCGATCATCGGGCTACGCAGCCGAATCGACCACGGGGCGGACATCGAAAATTCGATCGTCATGGGGTCGGATTTTTTTGAGGCGCTGTCCGAGATTCAGAGCAATCTGAACACTGGCCGGCCGCACGTGGGCGTCGGCGCCCAGTCCATCCTCCGCCGGTGCATAATCGACAAGAACGTACGGATCGGAAAGAACGTGAAGCTTTTGAACCAGGGGAATATCGAAAACTACGACTCGCCAGAACGATCGTTCTATATACGCGAAGGGATCATCATCGTTCCCAAAAATGCCGTCATACCGCATGGGACATCTATTTAGGCAGATAACAAGGGCGAGATTATTTGGAGGGCGTGCGGCGTATGAAGGTCTCTCGAGCTCGCACCACCAGACCTGGTCTGTCGGTTTTGACTTTAACCTGGGTTCGTTTGCCCGCGACGCGATCCTGTTTTGGATAGTACCCAATGCTGTAAAACTCACGCAGCTCGCTCGCGATACGTGAGTAGGCATCCGCGAGGTTCCTGAGGCTCGTTGCCTCGTAAAGGCGCCCGCCGGTTCGCATCACCAATTGGTCGAGGTATTCGCGTGCCTTTTGGTATTCCTCCGGTGTTGTTCCCTGGCTGCTCGGCGTCCCGATCGTCGGCAGCATGATGGGAAATGGATTTCTTGCTTCAGGCGGAGTGGGCACGGTGATCGGGGGTATCTTCAGAACAGCTGAGCCGCTTTTCATCCTCTGAACATCAGCAAACGTGTCATACCGCACCGTATAGATCAATGAGTCCAGCTCAAGCGCATCGCTCAGGTTCCGGAAATCGTTGGAGCGGCGGCTCGTTGTGTCCACGCCGTCCGTGAAGAGGATAATCGCCTTGCGCCCCCCGATCGATCGCAGCCGCTGATTCATGACTATGTCGACGGCTTCGTAGAGGCTGGTCCCGGTGCCGATCTTTGTACTTTTGATTGCTCGGAATATTTCCTTTCGGTCACTGGTTGGTTCACAAAGCATGTGAACTTCCTGATCAAAGGAAACTACCATCACCTGGTCCTGCGGTCTTAGCTGTTCGATAAAGGCTACTGCCGCGCTCTGGATCTCTGCGATCTTGAAAGTCGTCGAATAACTCATATCGAGCACGAGGGCCACCGTGAACGGCTGGTGTTCATTTGAAAACAGGGTTATCTCCTGCTGGGTCCCGTCCTCAAAGACCTTAAAGTTTCCCTGAGCCAGCCCGCCGATAAACCGTCCATCTTTATCCATGACCCGGACAGGCACGGAAACGAGCTGCGTGGTCACCTTTATGATCTCGCCGTCATCAGCCGATGTGTCGACCCCGGGTTTACCCACTCCCACCACTCTTGCCGGTGTTGGTGTGGGCGTCGGCGAGGACACGACCCGCTGGTTCTTTTTGGCGTCGGTTGGGGTATCAGTGGGATTTGATTGGGCACGCGCCGAATTGCAGACCGCGGCGGCCAGGATCAATATTGAGGAGATAAACGCTTTCATCGATAAGTAAATGGATAATTGCAGATTCTAGGATGCATGACCAGCCGTCATGGGATGTCGCATGCGCAAAAAGGGAGTGCTGGCTAAAGCCGGACGGTAGGAACATTTGGCCAGGCGCAGGCAATTGAAAAGAGGCCGCCCTTCGAGGAACGTCCTCTTTTTTCCTTAAGAATAGTATCCTGCTACTATCGACCGTTAGGCGTTCGGTTGCTCTGTCCAACGATATAGCTGTTCTTTGCCCTGACCATCACATCGGGGCGCATCACACGTACCCTGATCTGTTTGCGGTCGCCAATCCTACCCACGTTGTCCGGGTAGTAGCCCAGTGAATATTGCCGCCGCAGCTCTTCCGCAATACCCGCAAACGCCGCATCTACATTGTGCAGGGACTGGGCCTCAAATCCGCGGCCGCCGCTATTTTGAGCCAATAATTCGAGATACCGTTTTCCACGCTCATATTCACCCATGTTAGGCCGGCCGGGGTAACCGCCGCGGCCCATTGTGATCGGCGCACCCGTGATGATGGAGCCAAGTATGTCGGCCATGGTCACACGGCCGCTGCCTCTGCGGGACTGACCCGGATAGGTACTCACGCCCATATCGCGGGCTGTGTCGTACCGGATCGGGTAAAACAAGGCGTCGATCTCTTCGGTATTTCGGAGGCTGCTCTCGTAACTCGCACGCCGCGAGGTCGTGTCTACCCCGTCCGTAAACAAAACGACCGCTTTACGGCCCTGTATGTGCCTGAGCTGCTGGTCGATCACAAAGTCGACCGCTTCGTACAAGCTGGTTCCGTCGCCAAACTGCGTCTGGCGTATTGCGTTCCTCAGTTGATAACGGTTGTTTGTAGCCGGACTCAGGACGTGTACCCTTTCGTCAAATGCAATGACCATCACGCGGTCATCCGGCCGCAGCTGGTTGATAAAGGCTATGGCTGCATTTTGTATCTCGTCTATTGCAAACTGGGTAGATGGGCTGACGTCGATCAGCAGTATCACCGTGAACGGCTGCTCAACAGACTGGAAGTAATCCACCTTTTGCTCAATGCCATTCTCAAAGATCTTAAAATCCCGCTGCTGCAGCCCGGAGATAAAGCGGCCGTCACGATCGAGCACCGCGACCGGCATAGTCACGAGGTTTGTCTCGACCTTTATGATGCCGCCGTCATCGTCCTCGACGGGAGGCGTGGCCGCCGGAATCGCTGCAGGCCTGGTGCCGCCCCGAAGAACGGGAGGCGCTGACTGAACCGGAGCTCTCGATGTATCATTGCCGAGCGTGGGCGGAGGTGTGGCGGTGGGGGCAACCCTTGGGCGCGTCCCTGTGCTCGACTGGCCAAGACCTGAATACGCGAGCGTAGCCAGGAAAAGCGTCAGTAATGCGAGGTTTTTCATCGATGAATGTCTCCGAACAGAATCAATACTTTGGGGAAAGCGAAAAATATGATTATTTCACCCATTAATTCGTTGCTATCAATCTTTTTTCCAGGCTGTCTACGGCCATATCATGAAACGCTCGGCGAACGCTGTTGATGTTCACAAACGGCGGTTCATGGGCGTGTGTCCGGTTTGTCAAAAGTATAAAAACTCGTTCTTTGACCGGGTCGATCCACATGCTGGTCCCGGTAAACCCAAGATGGCCAAAGCTTTCCGGGGACATTCTTGAGCCCGCGGTCGAGTCGGGCGATGACGCGAGCTGAAAGCCGGGGGACCGGTGCTCGTTCAGCCCGGGTGTAAAATTGGTGCGGAAGAGCTGGCAGGTTGCCGGGCTCAACACTCTGGAGTATGCCGGCAAAAACTGCTGTGCGATCTCAAATGTTTCCCCGGCAGTGGAAAATAGCCCGGCGTGGCCGGCCACCCCGCCCATAAAGTACGCGTTTCCGTCGTGGACCTCGCCCCAGATCGTGTGCTGCCGGAAAAAAGGGTGGGCGTCCGCCTGCCGTTCCGTCAGATAGCCTTTTTCGATACACGTATGTTTTTCAAACTCGTTTCCGTTTTCACTCGCGGCTATCCGATGGTGGAGCTCGATTTCAGGGTTGAACATGGTGCTTGCAAGTCCTAGTTCATCAAAAAGCTCTCTGGCGATATGGTTCAGCGTCGTTCCGCCGAGCTGCTCAAGAATTGCGCCTAGGACAATGAAATTCAGATCGCTGTAGCCAACCTCGTCTTTTCGATAATCTGCCGTAGATCCTGCGATCTCGCCGAGAATGCCCGAAGGATCGCCAGTGAGTAAATACAACGGTTTCCAGGCGGTCAAGTGCGATGTGTGTACCAACAGGTCCCGCAGCAGTATCGAACGCTTACCTTCAACATCGAACCCAGGCAGCAGGGCCGCCAGCCGGTGATCGAGCGAGAGGGATCGATCTTGCAAGGCCCGGGCCAAGAGCAGTGTAGTAACCAGAACCTTTGTCAAACTCGCCAGGTCGTAAATGATGTCCGTCGAAGCCTCGATCTGCTGCGGCGTTACGACAGCGTTCCCGACGGCACCATGAAGGCCTACCTCGCCCTTCTCCGCAACGAAATACACCGCGGACGGAAAATCGCCCGCGTTGATGCGATGAGTAAGATAGCTAGCAATGGCGGTGTCCACGAAATCGCCGGTTGACTTTATTGACATCGAGAGGCCTTTACAAATAGACTCTGGTAACAAATACAACTCAGGAGGCAATGTTATATGAGCAAGGTAGAATCTGCGGATTTAATCTTAAAACTTTACGATCTGCGGCGCGAGAAGAAAATGAGAAAGGCGCGCAACTGGATCTTTGGCTTCAACCCACAGAGCTCCGACGAGATCATGCAGACGATGATGGACCCGGAAGTGGGACCATATTTAAGAATGGTGACGTCCTATTGGGATATGGCCGCCGCAATGGTGAACCATGGAGCGATCGACGCCGACCTTTTTAGTGAAACGGCCGGCGAGCACGTGATGGTGTTTGCAAAGATCGAGCCCTTTTTATCTGAATTGCGTGAAAAATTTGGCTCGCCGGAAGCCTTCCGGAACCTCGAAAAGATGATCATGGGTCGGCCGGACGGTGCGGAAAAGGTGAAAAAAACTCAGGAATGGCTGAAGAGTATCCAGGCTCAAATGGCTGCAGCCGGGGGCGGCAAAAAGGCAGAGGAAGCTACGGCCTGAGATATAGGCAAAGCGGTCATAGAGGAGAAGTTTCGGCTTCTCCTTTTTTTATACGTTCAGTAAGCTGCGGTGGGCGGAGATCTTTCCCAGGACTTCAACGGCAAGTGCCAGTGCCCGTCGACCGTCTTCGCCCGTTACCGGGGGCATAGTGTCGCTTGCTATTGCATGTAGAAACGCGCCCAGTTCCGCACGTAACGGCTCGACGTCCTGGATATCAAGCCGGTTGATATTGATGCCGAGCAGCGGGTGCGAGGCCCCGGAGTCTAAAGATGTTACTGACGCAAATTTTGTGGCGTAGTCGAGGACGACGTACGCGTTGGTCTGGTAAAAACGCGTCTTACGGATCTTTTCGGTGCCGATCCGCGAGGCGGTGATGTTGGCGACGCTACCGTTCTCGAACTCCAGCCGGGCGTTCGCAGCGTCGACTTTGTCCGATATCACGGGTATTCCAACTGCCCGGACCTCCGACACATTCACGTCCCCGCCTATCAGCCACTGGACGGCGTCAAGATCGTGGATCATAACGTCGAGGACGACATCCACATCGAGAGACCTGTTGGGAAACGGCGACACCCTGTGTATCTCGAAATAGAGCGGCCGGGTGACGTGGGGCCTTAGGGCGACCATCGCTGGGTTGAACCGCTCCAAGTGGCCGATCATGAGTTTCGCGCCGGACGTGGCAGCGGCAGCGATCATTTGCTCCGCTTCATCGAGGGTTAGAGCTATAGGCTTTTCCACGAGAACGTGAACGCCGTGGTTCAGAAAAGCGCACGCTATCTCACAGTGTGTTTCGGTAGGCGTGGCTATTGAAACAGCGTCGACCTTCGCGACCAGCTCGCGCCAGTCTGTGCACTGGTCAATACTGTATTGCTCACTTACGGCCCCGCCCCTCTCTTCGTTTAGATCGCAAACAGCCTTGAAATCCACGGCCCCCTCGGCCGCTAGCTCGGCATAGTTACGCGCGTGATGGCGGCCCAGGCTGCCGACACCGACAACGCCCACCCGCAGCCTATGGTTTTTGACCATAATTGATACCAAGCCGTTTTTCGGCAATACTTTACATTCTCATTTAACATGCCGGAAATTACAAAGACCGACGAAAAGGCCGCTGGATCGCTGCCCCTTACGATCTGGTTCATGCTTGCCGCATCGGCTTTGTTCATGTTCTTTATCGGCCTGGACGTGGCCTTCTTTGGGCCGGACGAGCCGCGATACGCGCAGGTGGGGCGTGAAATGTTCGAGCGCCGAGACTGGGTCACGCCAACCCTGGGCGGCTTCAACTGGTTTGAAAAGCCTGCATTGCTGTATTGGCTTGAGATCGCATCGTTCAGTGTGTTTGGGGTAAGCGAGGTGGCCGCCCGGCTTGGACCTGCTCTGTTTGGGATTGGCACGGTGGCGAGTCTTTGGTTCCTCGGTCGGTCGACCGATGCTGAGGGACGGGCCGGCCGTGCCCAGTTCGCAGCGTGGCTTTCACTAATCTCTGGCTCGACCCTCGGCCTGATAGTCTTCTCACGGGCCGCCAGTTTCGATATCATCATCACTTTTCCGATAACGGCTGCACTAGTCAGCTTTTTTATCTTTGACCGTTCAAAAGAGACAAGGCTGTTACCGCTGGTGCTTTTTTATGTTTTCATCGGCGTTGCGCTGCTGGCGAAAGGGCTGATCGGGATCGTATTTCCGACAGCCACGGTCGCCTTCTTTTATGTGCTTTCACGACGTCTGCCGGGACGAACGTTTTTGGTAAGCCTCTTATGGGGCACTCTCGTTTCGTTGGCGATCGCGGCCGCATGGTACGTTCCGATGTATCTGCGTCATGGATATGCTTTCATTGATGAATTCTTTTTACAACACCATTTTCAACGATTTACGTCGAACAAATACCAGCATACTCAGCCGTTTTACTTTTTCTTTTGTGTGCTGCCGCTGATGACATTGCCCTGGCTGCCATTTTTTCTAGTCGGGGTTTGGAAATCACTCTCCGGAGCCGTTCGTGGCCTGAGATCGCTGCCGACTTCCTCGCCATCATCGTTTTCACCGCTGATGGTTTTTGCCTTCTCCTGGCTGATCGTACCGCTCGTATTTTTTTCATTTTCGGGCTCCAAGCTGCCCGGCTACATCCTGCCGGCGGTGCCGGCCGCGGTCGTCATAAGCTCTGTTTACATCTTCGATCTAGTCTCTAGAAGCGGTG
>JBHENG010000021.1:26678-35135 GCA_046262195.1 Pyrinomonadaceae bacterium
AAGCGGTGCTTGGCGAAAGTTTATCGCTGCTTTAGCAGGCACAACGATTGTCGCGATAATACTGCTGTCGATCTTTGTCGTGCCGCGATTCGCCGATGCCGATTCGGTCCGGCCGTTGATTCGTGCGGCTGACGAGCGGGGCCTTGGGACGAATCCTGTGCTGATACTGCATACAATATCGCACAATGCGGAGTTTTATGCGGCGGGGCGCCTGATTCGCGATAAGGGCGGGAAACAGAAGCGATTCTCATCGGTTAGCGGTATTAAGGCTCAACTAATTGCCAACAACTCCCCGATTCTCGTGCTCGTTCCCCTCGACCACCTGGCTGCGCTTTTGCAGACGGCCGAGCTTCGCACAGAACTATTGAGCGATAATGGCGAGCTCGCACTTGTTCTGGTCTCGCCTTAAATACTATTCATCTTTTGCGGCTCTTCTTAGCCGATCCATCAATGCCGCACCCATCCCGCTCTCGTCGACCCTCTCGCAAAAGATGGTCGTGACGCCGCCGCGATCGCATTCGCGGAAGAATTCGAAAAGAGAGTGGGCGTACTCCGCCACGGTGTGACAAACCAGCCTGCGCGACGGGCCGGCAGTAGGTGCGTGAAGTCCGATATAAGCGGCGTCATTAGACGTAAAAGGCAGCGGATCGCGAGAATCTACCAGCACCACGGCCGCGGTCGGTGAATAGTGCCGGTGACGAAGTCCCGGGCTTTTTCTCGCATCTGACTCCCCGATCGTATGCGTTCGTATTTCAGGCACTATCGCTCGAAGCTCGTCTATCGAGACGGCACCAAGTCGCAGGAGCGTCGGCGGACCGTCCCCCGTGCAATCCACCACAGTCGATTCAAGTCCAATATCGGTTGGATCCGATTGCAAAATGCAGTCAATCCGTCCATCCAGGTCCTCATAAACTGCCTGCCATGTCGTTGGACTTGGCCGTCCCGACAGGTTGGCGGACGGGGCAACGATCGGGGTGCCGCACTTTTTGATCAGTTGATGTGCCAGATCGAGGCTGGGCATTCGTATGCCAATTGTGTCGAGGCCCGCCGTTGCGATAAGCGGAACACTGTCAGTTTTTTTCAACACTATGGTCAACGGTCCGGGAAAGAATTCGTCTATGAGGGCGTGAGCGGAACTCGGGATATGGGCTGCGAGTTGATCGATCTGATCCGCATCAGCTATATGAGCGATGAGCGGATTGTCGGCCGGTCTTTGCTTCGCCTCAAAAATGCGGCCCACAGCCCATTCATCAAAAATGTTGGCCCCGAGGCCGTAAACCGTCTCGGTCGGAAATGCCGCGACGCCGCCGCCTCTGATCACGGACACAGCTTCCTCAACCGAGGTGGTTAGCAGCGTATTCACGCAACGAGTTTCCCGCAACGGCCATCATGACGCAACCGGTCAAAATCGAGACCTTTGCCTCGACAATGGCCGTTTGCTAGATTCTGATTGTGACCCTTGTCGAAAAACTCAAGACGCTTCCGACATCCGCCGGCATTTATATCCACAAAAATGCCGTCGGAAAGATAATTTACGTAGGAAAGGCAAAGAATCTTAGAAACCGGGTCAGATCGTATTTTCATTCAAGCCGAAATCACGATCCAAAAACTCGACAGCTCGTTAAACTTATAGCGGATCTTGAATACATTGTTGTCGATAATGAGGTTGAGGCGCTTGTTCTTGAGTCCAATCTGATCAAAAAGCACAAGCCGCGCTTCAACGTCTTTCTAAAGGACGACAAATCTTATCCGCACCTGAAACTGACCAACGAGCCCTTCCCGAAGGTTGTGGTGACCAGGAAGATCGTGCGCGACGGGTCCAGCTACTTCGGCCCGTTTTTGCCCGCGTCGCTTGCCCGGAACACGCTAAATCTAGTTAACCGTGCCTTTCAGCTCCGTACTTGCGACATCGATATTGACGGCAAGCTGCCTCGGCCCTGTTTGGAATATCATCTGAAACGCTGTTTGGGCCCGTGCGTAAAGGGCCTTTGCACGCAGGACGAATACATGCAGGCGGCGACGGATGTCCGCGAGTTGCTCGAGGGCAAAAACAAGGAGCTTGCGCGGTCGCTGGAACTGCGAATGTGGAGTTTTTCCGAAGAAGGCAAATATGAATTGGCTGCGCGTTATCGAGATCTTCACCGAACAGTCCTGGCGTTGAGCGAGACCCAGAAAATGGCTACGACCGCTGAACGCGACGTCGACATCATCGGCTTTTATCGTGAGGGTCCTCGGCTTGCCCTGCAGCTATTCACCATGCGGGAGGGCCGGATCGTCGGGCGCCGCGAATTCTTTTGGGAGGACCTTGCTGACGATGAACTTTTCAACTCATCGGAATTTCTCGGTGAGGTGCTGGCCCAGTACTATTCGACGGACTATGTGCCGCTTGAGATCCACGTGCCGCAGGATTTTGACGACCGTATCGTCCTGGAACGTGCTCTGACGGAACGTCGGGGGCGGCGCGTCAAGATAATAGACCCGAAACGCGGACGGAACAGGCATCTGGTCCAACTCGTGGAAACGAATGCAAAGTTGGCTTTCGAGCAGCGGTTCCGCGTGCTCAAGCCGGATTCGCAGCGGGTGCTCGAAGAGCTGCAGGAGCTACTTGAGCTGTCATATTTCCCGGAGCGTATCGAGTCATTTGATATCTCCAACATTTCCGGTTCTGAGAACGTGGCGGGCATGGTCGTTTTTGAGAATGGTAAGCCGGCACGCTCCGGATTTCGACGCTTTATCATCAGGACTGTCGAGGGGGCCGATGATTTCGCCTCGATGCACGAGGCGGTGCTTCGCCGTTATAAGCGCTCTATTGCCGAGGAGACGCCCCTGCCTCAGTTGATCTTTATCGACGGCGGCAAGGGACAGTTGTCGGCGGCCGCCGCAGCAATGCAGACTCTCGACCTCGAAGCCATTATGCTGGTGGGCCTGGTTAAACCCCCAAAAAAACATAATGAGATATCGCATCTGATAATTCATGGGCGTGAGGACGAACCGATACCCTTCGACAGACATTCTCTGGCCTTTCGTCTGATCCTGCAGATCCGCGAAGCGACGCACAAGACAGCCATCGAGTTTCACCGGAAACGACGGGAGAAACGCGATTTCTCGTCAGAGCTGTCAGAGATCCCGCTGATCGGCGACAAACGCAAGTTGAAGCTGCTCCGTTTTTTTGGCTCGATCGAGCGAATAGCGGGTGCCACGGTGGATGAACTCAAACCGCTGGTCGGCGCAAAAGCTGCCGCGGAGATCTCTGATCACTTCCACCGGCAGCGTGGTCTTACAGCCGGTTGATCGTGGATCCTCGGCGCGCGGGCCCGAAAAACCGCCGGCTTTACAGGGCTTAGAGATCCGACGACACGCGCAACTGGTTTTCCCTGGACGAAAAAGATTCAAAGTAAGGGGGTGGTTTATTATATACACCGAGTGTCCTGGCAAGATGAATATCTCAGTCGCTTTTATCCGCCGAATTCCAAGTGGGTCGATGGAACGACCGAGTTTCATCAACTGTGTGCCGCCGCGATCATGCCAGGGGGCCGCGTACTCGAGGTCGGAGCCGGGCCGTCAAATGAGACGTCCGACTATCTGGCGTCGCTAGGCCGGCTTGAGGGGCTGGACATCAACCAGGCCGTTAACGATAACCGTGCCTTAGCGGCCGCTCATCTCCTTTATGGACGCCGCTATCCGCTCCCTGACAACAGTTTCGACGCATGCGTGTCGAATTATGTCCTGGAACACGTTGCGGACGGCTTTTGGCATCTGAGCGAAATTTATCGTGTGCTCAAGCCTGGTGGTGTCTATGTTTTTCGCACGCCAAATCAGTATCACTACGTTTCAGCCGTATCGAGATTTACGCCGTTTTGGTTTCATAAACTCGTCGCAAACCGGCTGAGGGCGCTACCGTCTGATAGCCACGACCCATATCCCACTTACTACAAGTTGAACTCGGTCCGCGTGATCAGAAAGCATAGCGGACAGGTGAACTTTCAAGTCGAAGAGCTGCGATTGATCGAAAAAGAGCCAATGTATGGGCTTAGCGCACGCGCTCTCTTTCTAACCTTTATGGCATACGAGCGGGTTGTCAATCGGTTTGATCGCCTCGCATTTTTAAGAGCGAACATCCTCGGAGTGCTGCGAAAACCCGACGCTATTTGAGGCACGGTGGATTCTCGTAAGGCTATAATAGAGTGCAGGAATGACCCCGCTATGAACCATCCCTTTAGCCACGTAACTCCATACGATCAGGAGACGGGCGACGTGAACGTCGTGATCGACACGCCCAAAGGCAGCCGTAATAAGTACTCACTGGATGAACAGCTGGGCCTTTTCCAGCTGACGGGCGTGCTGGCGGCTGGTCATGTTTTTCCGTATGACTTTGGGTTTATCCCAAACACGCTTGGCGGCGACGGTGACCCTGTAGATGTTTTGGTATTGATGGACGAAGCGGCGTTTACGGGCTGCCTTGTAAGGGCTCGCCTGATCGGCGTGATCACAGCAGAGCAAACCGAGCGTCAGGGTCAGACGGAAGGAAATGACCGTCTGATAGCGGTGGCTGCTAAATCCCCCGCTCACGCGAGTATCAAGTCACTCGACGACCTGGACCCGGTCCTGATGGACCAGATCGAGCACTTTTTTGTTTCTTACAACGAGGCAAAGGGTAAGACATTTAAGCCGCTCGGACGGTTTGGTCCTGACAAGGCCAGAACGATCGTCGACCGCGCTATCGGCGACGCAAAAGACTGAGAATGGATCTTTTTCGATATTACTTACTGATCCATTTTGCGGCCTTTATCGGTCTGGCGTTTATTTTCTCCTCGTACCGCACATGGAAACGAACGGGAGTTTTCCCTTACAAGTTTTCGAACACGGACTCGGCACACGATTTTATCGGGCTCGTCTATAGGATCATCATGGTCGCAATGGCGGCGACGATGTTAATAAACGCGCTGTGGCCGGGCCTTTACGAGTATCTTGCCCCAGTGCGATGGCTGGAACATGACTACGTAAGGGCCGCCGCAGTGACCATTCTGATCGGCTCTCTGGTTTTCATTGTCGTCGCCCAGGTACATATGAGCGATTCGTGGCGGATCGGGATAGATACCAATGAAAAAACGCCACTCGTTAGGCGGGGCCTGTTCGGCTTTTCGCGCAATCCGATCTTCGTGGGGATGCGTCTCACATTGTTTGGCTTTTTTCTTGCCCTGCCAAATGCCGTTACCCTCGCAACATTTCTGACTGCTGACGCTCTGATTCAGGTGCAGGTCCGTCTCGAAGAAGAGTTTCTAAGCAGCTCACACGGCGAGGACTATGCGGCATACTGCCGCGGCGTTCGCCGCTGGATCTAGCGCACGGTTTTTTAGGGTTATACTAGACCAAGGTCGGAGCATCGGCGTGCGGAACAAAGCATTTGCGGCACCGGGCCTCGTACTTATCGCTCGCTCCCACCTCGACCCGCTCGTCAGACTCAACGGTACGTTGCGAGTAATTGGCGGTCGATCCGCATTTGACGCAGATGGCGTGCGTCTTGGTGATAAATTCGGCAATGGAAAGCAGCTGGGGCATCGGCTCAAAGGGACGCCCCGTGTAGTCCTGGTCAAGACCCGCTATGATCACCCGCTTGCCATTCTCCGCTAACTCGTTGACGGCCTTGATCAAGGCCATATCAAAAAATTGCGCTTCGTCAATTCCCACGACCTGAGTGTCCTCAAAAACCTGGCTCATCATTTCAGCGGTCGTTGCAACTGGCACGGAAAGATGTTTTTGGCCCGAGTGGGATGCGATCTCCTCATGCGAATATCGGGCATCGATCGCGGGTTTGAAGACCTGGACCTTTTGTCTCGCGATGCGCGCCCTAGTCAGCCGTCTGATCAACTCTTCGGATTTACCCGAAAACATCGACCCGGCGATCACCTCGATCCAGCCGGTCCCGTTTTGACGCACTTTTCTACGCTCGTCTGCGTTGTCGAATGCAAACTCTTCAACCATAGATCAGAAAAAAACTTCAGTATTACTGGAGTATTGAAGAGAAAGAGATTACCACGCGGCACCTCATTTGTCATGGACGCCCGCCGGTGAGCCCGACAGTATGCCATTCACGGCGGCCTGCACATCAGCGACCCGTATTTGATCAATGCTCCTGTCCTGGACGACTACAAGGTCGGGCGTCAACGGCAGGTATGTAGTAGGAGCTCGTTCGTCTAAAAGCAGCACGATCGGGGTCCCGGCGCATGCGGCCAAATGCATCGGGCCCGTGTCGTTCGTGACAAAGGCTTTGAGACACTGTGCGGCGGCTACAAACTCGCTGATTGATAGCCCGTGAACGACTATCGTCGAAGAAGGAAATCTGCTTTGGACGTCGTTAAACAGTCCGCTCTCCTCGGGACCCAGAAACACCGAGGGGCGGCAGCCGATCGATTCCACGTGATGTGCCACTTCTGCGAATGAGGCGAGGGGCCAGCAGCGGCTCGGGTGACCGGCACCTGGGAACAATCCTACCAATCCCTTGCCCTCGTCGGCAAAGAATTTGCCTTTGACCGATTCGACCTCGCTTTCGTGTGCATTGAGTCGGAAAAAGCGATCTGCCTTGGTTATGCCGAGCGGGATGAGAACGTCCAGGTACCTGTCAGTAAGGTGCTTCGATTTGTCTTCTCTGGGCGGCTTTGGAGCGAAATTTGAGAGCAAATCTAGCGAGCGGCTCTCTCGGTTGGCGAGAAGCCGGTGCCTGGATCTCGTCATAAACGCCAGAACGTTTGTTTCCGACAGGCTGTGGAGATCAATGACCAGGTCGACGCTTCGGCGCCGCGTATCTTTGACAAATCTCAGTACTTTGCGGATGGACGCTAGTTTACGTCCATCCCGCAGCTCAACACGGTCAACCGCGATCACCTCATCAGCTAACCCCGAAAGTCTGATGACTTCGTCGGGCACCTTGCCCGTGATGACAGCGAGGTGGGCGTCCGGAAAACGGAGTCTCACTGCACGGATCGCAGGAAGGCTAAGAACAACATCGCCCAGCTGCCCGAAATCTAGTATGAGAATGTTTTGAAAATTATGCTTTTGCTCGCGCAATTTGTCTCAGGAGGACCTGATGTCCGAACCAGTCATTTCCGCCGGCTTCTCGATGTTTAGAAGGCTCAGTATTGTAGGCGCCACATCCTCGAGAGATCCGTCATCCCGTAGCTTCAGATCCCCGACTATATCATCTATGTAATGAAACGGCACCGGGTTAGCCGTGGCCGCGGCGTTCGGCTTGCCGTCGGTGACGGGCATTTCCTCGCAGTTGCCATGTGTGGAAGTGATCATGGTTATCCCCCCCATTTGACGAACTCTTTCGCAGATACCGCCCAGGCAAGTATCCACGTACTGGACTGCCGCAACCGTCTTGCCGAAATCGCCAGTTGCGGCCATCAGGTCCGCCGCCGGAATGTTTACAACGAAAACGCCGTCGGGCGACGCGGCAATACTTCGCCGAAAGCCATCGGTTATCTTAAAGCTTTGTGATTCCGGGTGCAGGTCAGCCGGGTTGGCCGTCGGGAGAACGATCTGTTCACCCGGAGCCCGATCGTCTGTGCCGCCATCGAAAAAGTATGTCAGATGCGCGAGTCGTGCACTCTCAGTGATCCGTGCGTGCGGAATCAAAAGGTCCGACAGAACCGACGTCAGCACATTTTTCTCCGACTCCTGACGGAACGCGGCCGGTAAGTTGAAGGCCCTGTCATATTCGGTCATGCATACAGTTTCGACGAAGGGCTTACCACCGCCCGCATTTTCAGGTATGCAGAGGGCGCGAACGAGCTGCCGCATCGTTTCTGGGCGATGGTTAAAAAACACTACGAGGTCGCCGTTCTTAACTGTCTTCACCTGTCCGTCAAGCCCCTCGATTACGATTGGAGCTATAAACTCGTCAGATATACCGCGTAAGAACGAATTGCGGACCGCTCCAACGGCATCACGGCTGCGTTCACCTTCAGCATGAACAAGCATCGTGAACGCGCGGGCCGTGCGCTCCCAGTTTTCATTGCTGTCCATTGCAAAAAAACGCCCGCACAGACTCGCGATGCGGCCGAGACCGATATCCGCAAGTTTGATCTCGAGAGCCTCCATGTAAACGTCGGCCGACCGCGGCGGAACGTCAAGCCCGTCGAGGATTGCGTGGATCGAGACATCGGTGAGCCGATGCCGCTTAGCCAGGCGCAGTAGAGCAAAGAGACTTTCGGTCGACGAGTGAACGTCTCCGTCGCTCACGAGGCCTATCATATGCACCGCCGAGCCCTCAGCTTTGGCCTTTGCAAAAGCCCGCGTGATCACGGCGTTTTCCATGAACGCCCCGGTGGCGATCGCAGACCAGCACAACCCTCGTCTTTCGAGCCATTTGTATTCCCCTTCAAAGTCGGTGTGACAAGGGCCACGGCGTACTAGGGCACATTAACCACAGCCGCCCTTGCGTCTGCACTATATGCG
>JBHENG010000022.1:0-34854 GCA_046262195.1 Pyrinomonadaceae bacterium
CCTCGCAAGGTGCTCAACTTCCGAACACCCGACGAGGTCTTCAATAACCGTTTTGTTGCACTTATTAGTTGAATCGAAGCAGGCGAAGTTTTTCGCGGTGGCGGGGTTTGTCACGATCGTAATGGACGACGTAATGGCGGAAGTTAAGCTCGTAGTAATGGCGTATGTTTCGCGGGTTCCCCGCCCGTGCCGGCGGAGATGCTCTGGACGGGTTTGCGCGGCCGCGACCTTTGCGTCCCTGGGCCAAAAAACGCACGTCCCAGGCTGCATTTTTTCGGCTTCGGGGGCCCCGCCTCTTTGTTGACATATTTTGAGCAATGCCAATACACTTAAAACGTTCCGTCAGACCCAAAAACAATTCGAATGGGGGAAAAATGAGCTTTTCTCGACGCGATTTTCTCAGGGCCTCGGCTATCGCCGCGGGCGGCGCAGCCTTTTTGCCTTCCTGGATGTACGGGGCCCATTCCGCTGCCCACGCTTTCCTGGATATCAACAAGGATTCGCTTGCTGACGCGGCACTCACAACCGCCAAACAACTTGGCGCCAGCTACGCGGACATTCGCATCAACCGGTATCGGCAGGAAAACGTCTCCGCGCGTGAACGCCAGGTGCAGAATGTTTCGAGCGGCCAGAGCTTCGGCTTTGGGGTTCGCGTGCTCATAAACGGGACATGGGGATTTGCCGCGAGCCCGATAATTACGGCCAACGAGGTCCGACGCATCACGACCGAGGCTGCGGCCATCGCGAGAGCAAATTCCGCAATTACGCGCCGAAAGATCGAGCTCGTACCCACACTCAGGGCCGTTTCGAACTGGAAAAGCTCCTTCGAACGCGACCCGTTCGAAATACCGGCGGACCAAAAGATCGCGATCCTGCTCAAGATCAACGAGGCCGCTTTAAGTGTCACGGGCGTCAATTTTGTAAATTCCCAGGTTTCCTTTGTCAACGAGCAAAAATACCTTGCCACGTCCGACGGCTCTCGCATCGACCAGTACATCATCCGCACCAACCCAAGTTTTTCCGCGACCGCGGTCGATAGCGGCTCGGGCGATTTTCAGGCCGTCAATTCCCTGCGCCAGGCCCAGCAGATCGGTTTCGAATACCTGACAAAGATCGACTGGGCGGCCGAGGCAAAAACCGCGGCTGAACACGCGGCGATGAAGCTCAAAGCCAAACCCGTCACGCCCGGGAAATATGACCTCGTGCTGCACCCGTCGCACCTTTTCCTGACCATTCACGAGTCCGTGGGGCACTCGACCGAGCTCGACCGGGCCCTTTTGTGGGAGGCCAATTACGCGGGCACCAGCTTCCTGACGCCCGACAAGACCGGCAAGCTGCAGTTCGGCTCAAAGATGGTAAATTTCATCGCAGATCGCACCCAGCCGCTTGGCATGGCCACCGTAGCCTTTGACGACGAAGGGGTTCCCGGCCAAAGCTGGCACCTCGTCAGAGATGGAGTTTTTGTCGACTGGCAAACCACTCGCGACACCGCAAAACTCATCGGCCGCGACAAGTCGTACGGCTGTCTGCACGCGGACAGCTGGGACAGCGTTCCTTTCCCCAGAATGCCCAACGTTTCACTGCAGCCCGCGAAAGAAAATGTTTCGCAGGAAGACCTCATTTCCGGCGTAGACAAAGGGATCCTAATCTTTGGCCGGGGTAGTTACTCCATTGACCAGCAGCGTTATAACTTCCAATTCGGCGGCCAAACATTCTGGGAAATCAAAGGCGGCAAGGTCGTTGGAATGTTGCGGGATGTAGCCTACCAATCGCGCACCACCGATTTCTGGGGCGCTCTCGACGGGCTGGGCGGTCCGGCCACCTACGAAGTGCCCGGCTCTCCGAATGACGGGAAGGGCGAGCCCGGCCAGTCCAACTCGGTCTCGCACGGCTGCCCGCCGGCGAGGTTCAGGAATATCAACGTATTAAACACGGCCTCGGGCACCGGTTCCGGCCAGATGGAGGATCACGAGTAATGCTTTTGACGGAACAGGAAGTAAAGAATTTGACGGAAAAGATCCTTTCCATGGTAAAGGCCGACGACGCTTCGGCCGGTGTCGGCAGCACCCGACAGTCTCACCTCAGATTTGCCGCCAATAACATCCTGACCAGCGGCACCGCTGAGGGTCGCAGCGCCACCGTCACCGTCTGGATTGGCAGACGTAGGGGCTCGGCGAGTACCAACGATCTGGCCGATGCCAGCCTGCGAGAGATGGTCGATAAAGCGGAAACTATCGCACGTTTAGCCCCGGTCGACCGCGAGTACCTGCCCACGCTCGGAAAACAGACGTACAAGCCCTCAAACGCTTATTATGAGGCTACCGCGAACCTGTCGCTTACGGACCGCGCACGTCAGATCGGTGCGGTTCTATCCGAGCTCGAGCGGAGCAAAGTCATCGGCGCCGGATTTCACAACGCGAATGCCCAGGCAGGCGGCACTGCGACAAAGAACGGCAATTTTGAGTTTGAAAGGACCTCTGCTGTTGGAATGTCCGTCACTGCGCGGACGCCGGACGGTTCGAGCTCGGGCTATTTTCAGCGCAGTTACAACGATATTTCCCGTCTGGACACAATGCGCATTGCACGCGAGTCCATTCGCAAAGCCCTGGACGGACGGAACGCGCGGGCGATCGAGCCGGGCATTTACACCGTCATACTCGAACCACAGGCCGTCGCAGACCTCATCGGCGGCATTGCCAACACATTCAACGCCCGCAACGCCGAGGAGGGCCGCAGCGTGTTCTCCGCCCCAGGAAGAAAGACCCGCGCGGGGGAAAAGATGTTCGACGAGAAGGTCACCATCTATAGCGATCCGTGGCACCCCGAGCTACCCGGCTCGCAAAGCTCCCAGGGTGGAATTCCGGCGCAGCGGGTAACCCTCGTCGAAAATGGGGTGTTAAAAACTCTGACGTACAACCGTTTTTGGGCCCAACAAAAGAATGTGGACCCAACGCCGGGCCCCGTAAACCTGATCTTTCAGCCGAACGGGCCTATCAATACGATCGAGGAAATGATCAGATCCACCGAACGGGGAATTCTCGTCAGCCGGTTTTGGTACCTCCGCGCCACCGAGCCGCGCACGGCAAGTTCCACGGGGCTGACCCGTGACGGCGTTTGGTGGATCGAGAACGGCAAGATCGCTTATCCACTTAAAAACTTCAGATTCAACCAATCCATAACGAAAATGCTTAGTCCCGGCAATGTGCTGATGGCCAGTAAACCGGAACGCGTCGGCAGCTCTGAGGGCGGCGGCGGATCGCTGCTCCCGGCGTTGAAACTCAAGGAATTTAACTTTACATCTCAGTCCGAGGCGGTTTGACGCCGGCCGAACGGCACTTCAGGCGATCCCAGGGATCTATTATTGATGACATATTTGTTCTCGAGTACCTTCGAAGATGTGCTTGGATTGCCGGACTATATCGGTTACGTTTTCGTTTTTATTTTCGGCGCCTGCACCGGGAGCTTTTTAAATGTCGTCATCTATCGCGTTCCAAACGAGCTGTCGGTTGTCAGGCCCAGCTCGGCCTGCCCAGATTGTAAAAAACCCATCAGTTTTTACGACAATATCCCGATTTTGAGCTGGCTGGTCCTCGGCGCAAAATGCCGAAACTGCAAAGGATCCATCGCCTGGCGCTATCCTGCGGTAGAGCTCCTGACGGCCTCTATTTTTGTTCTAACGGCTTTGCAGCTTGGCTTTAACGCCTTTTTACCCGTGGCTCTTTTTTTCGTGGCCGCCGTGATTTCGCTCATTTTTATTGACGCCGAACACATGATTCTCCCAAATGTGATCACTTATCCACTCCTGGTCTTCGCCTTGGCGGTTCGCCTGATTTTTCCTCTTGTAACCGGGAGTACTTACTTCGCAGACACCGTTTACTGGCCGCTATCGCTTATGTACGGCTCTCCATCATGGGTCATCAGTCTCACCGGGGCGATCCTCGGCGGACTTACCGGGGGAGGCTTCCTTTGGCTCGTCGGCGAACTCTGGAAAAGGCTCCGAGGTGTCGACGCGATGGGCCTGGGAGACGTGAAAATGATGTTCGGGGTCGGGGCTCTCCTCGGATGGCGTTTAACAATATTAACTATTTTTTTGAGTGCTTTCGCGGGAGCCCTGATCGGGATGATCTTAATTCTGAAACAAAAGGACAAAAACCTTCAGATGCAGATGCCCTTCGGTATTTTCCTGGGTATCGGCTCGATCGTGGCTCTGCTTTTCGGCGACCGAATACTTGCTTGGTACATCTCAAATTTCGTAGGTTAGCGTCCAGTCGCGGCGAGGCATGATTCAGAACAATAGGAGCTTCCCTGTTTTGAAATCACCTTTTCCTGCGGAATCCAGACCCCGCATTTCGTGCAGTTGACTAGCGGTACAAACCGTCCTTCATCTTTAGATAACCCGCTTTGCTGCTGACCGGCGGCGTTTTTGGCCTCTTTCAACATACGAGCTAAACCCAAAAGAACGCTGACCTGCTTGCGATACCGAAGAAGCGTGAGCCCCAGGAGAACCGCAATGATAAGCAAAATAAATACGGCTTCTCTCATCACTGAACGGGGACGCGTGCGGCGGAGACCTGAGACGTCAGGTCCGAGATAGCTGGGTTAGCAGAATTAATGCCCTTTAGCCTCGCGAGAGCCTTCTCTGCGTCAGCCACCCTGCCCTGTTTGACCAGAGTCTGTACCAGAAATTGCAGCGATCTTTCATGCTGCGGATTGTTCGCGATCACTTTTTGTAGTTCGCGTTCCGCACGATCGTACGCTGGAGGGTCCTGGAGAAAATAAGTCAGACCGAGGTCGGTCGATACGTCCGGGTCGCCCGATTTTAAAACAAGCGCCTTTGCATATATTTGTCGAGCCGTTTCGAAACTTCTCGCATCCTTTCGATAAAAGCCGATATCGAAATGAGCATTCCCTAGACTCACTAACACATCAAAATCTTTAGGATTTATCGAACTGGCTCGCTCCAGAATGCGGGCAGCTTCAGCAAGAATATCAATATCCTGTTTCATCGCGGCAAAGCGATACAACGCCAAGCCCAGATCTTTTTGAAATCCGAAATTGGTGGGATTTTTGTCGGCCTCGCCGATCTTGCTTCGGATCTCGGCATCGGTTAGGGGTGGCTCGCCCATTGCTCCGACCTGATTCTTAACGGCCGTATTTGCGGGGGCGATCTCCGCCAGTCGAGCGTTCAATTCTGATCGGTTGAGCGTGTTAGCCAGCAAAAATCCACCGATGAACCCGATCAGCAAACCGATTATAACCAGCAGGAGCGAGTTGCTTTGCATTTGGTCGATGGTACCAGACGTGACGAACGTAAAAAAAGCGCCGTGCGACTTATTCTTCGCAGGCGCATGTCCGTTCGTTCGGTGCCCGATTATTTCTTCTTACTGTCTACTGGAATATAGGGCAGGTCATCAGCCCGTCGCCGGATCGGCGGGTCGGTTGCTCGCCTTCGCGGCAGCTCATTGCTGACACGTCGATCGACACTCCCGGGTGGAAGGCCCTTGCCGTGTACCGCCTCGACCAATATGCGAGTTATCTCTTGTGAAAGCGTTCGATGTTCGCCGGCAGCTCTCCGGCGAAGCGACTCTTTAAGTTCATTTGGAACATATGCTCCGATAAACACACCCTTACGGTTTGCCATAGACAGAAACCTCTTCTCCGAAAAATGTTCTAAAAATACAATTGTGCCGTGCGAAATGAAGCGCGTCTATAAGCCGAATCTTGTTTCCGCACAAAGCGGACGGCAATCATTCATCTAGGCCATGCGTCACCGCATGGCTCAAGCGGCCTACCCGGAAACGCCGTCCGGGATCGCTCCCCGACACTGAGCGGGCAACTCACTGTCGCTTCCCTATTTGGCCTTGCACCGCGAGGAGTTTACCTGGCCGTGACTGTTACCAGCCACGCCGGTGAGCTCTTGCCTCACCATTTCACCCATTACCTCTTTCAAGGCCGGTATACTTTCTGTTGCACTTGTCGTCGTACGCCGAAACGCACTCCCGGACGTTATCCGGCTCGCTGCCCTATGGTGTTCGGACTTTCCTCCGTTGCATAAATGCAAAGGCGACTGCCCGACGCGCTTCATTTGCAAGGCTCGAAAAGTATAGCAAAAAATGTTGAACAAGCAAATGTTTTGTTAAGACTAGTTGCGGACCTCGACGATATCTCCATCCAGCAGCACGGGGTCGATGGCCTTACCGCTTCGAACGGATCTGATATTGAACTCAGTAACTGTTAACTGCCCCTTCTCATTTTTTCTACGCAGAATAGCTTTTTTAGCATCGCCTTTAGTACTTCCGGCAGCCACTATTGACTGGTAAAGAGTAATGCCCGGTATCATTTCCTTCTGGCCAGGAGAAGCGATCTCGCCGGCAATGAAGTAAAAGGCTCCCGTGCGTACCGCATCTGACGTGAATTCAATGGAATCGCCGGGAAATATTAGGGTTGCGCCCGATTTGTCATCGCGTAACGAAAGGACGTCCGTCTTTTGCGGGTTTGAACGTTTTACGATCGCCTTCGTAGCCGCTGCTTGGACGCCGGCTTCCGCCCGTATGACAAAAAGCGGAATCGCTTCACGCTGCAAATGTTTATCGCCAGGTAGATCCACCAGACCGGAAACTGTTACCGTGTGGCTGGCATATTCACGTACCTTTACCTCGACCTGAGCATTGGGAAAAAGAGTAATGCTGCGTGACAGCGATTCCGCAACCTCCTCCAGGCGTTTGTTAACTACCGAAACTCTGGCTTGGGCCAATGGGTAATCGATCATCCCATCCTTTGCCACAGTGAAATATCCCGCACCCGTTGGAGAGCTTTTGATTTTTATCAGCAGAACATCGCCGATCCCGATATTGTAAGTATCTGTTGCCGAGAGCGACAAGCTATCGTTCGCCTTGATATTTAGATTCGATGGCTGGCTGAGGCCGGACGGGCTCCCTCCTCGGTGAGACGAATTCGTCCCCAGCATAACGAAAGCCACGTCGTTTGAACCGGGGTCGACCGGCGACGCTTTAAGAGATACGTTTGGGGCAGCCGGTTTACCTATTTGCTTAGCGTCACTTATCTTCGTGTCTGGACTCGGTGAGTATGGGTTATTACGCATTTGAGCCCCGGCAGTTGCGAAAGCAGCGAGGATCGTCAGTACGCCGGCGGAACCAACTATCAGACGGAGCCGCAAAGATGTTTTAGAAAATTGTGTTGTGGTCATACATACTCCGGAACTCGCACGTAAATCTTCGTAAGTTCCGGATTATGTAAAGAGTTAAAACTGGTTGAATTCTAGTTTTCTATGTACACTACCGATGCCGTTTCTCCAGCAGTCCAGGGGGAAAAAGATGGGCCCAGTGATCAAGGTAGTAATTTCTAAGGTGGGTTTCTATCGCCTCGGCAGTTTCCATCGAGATCACCGCATCTACAAGCGTCGCGGCATCAGCAATGCTGATATTTGACACCAAAAATCTAACGGCCGCGACGGAGTTCGGATTCATGCTAAGCCCCGTTGTCCCCAAACCCAGAAGCAAGGGAACGTAAAAAGCTGAACCTGCCATTTCGCCGCAAACCACAACCGGGGTGCCGACAGCAGCTCCGGCATCGATCACACTTTTTGTCGCTCTAATTACTGCGGGGTGAAGAGTTTGATACCAATCTGAAACTGAGTCGTTATCCCGATCTACGGCCAGAAGATATTGGACGAGATCATTGGTCCCCAGACACATAATATCCACGTGGCGCGCGATCTGTTCGGCGATCAGAATCGCCGATGGCACCTCTATCATTGCCCCGATATTGGGATTTCCATAGGGCATTCCCGTTTGTTCAAGACGTTTTCGCTCTTCGTCAATAATGGCTTTCGACCTAACGATCTCATCTACACCCGAGATCATCGGCAGAATAATATCGATCTTGTGAAGGGCAGATACTCTGAGAAGCGCACGGATCTGAGTCCGAAAGTAAGCTGGCCTCGTGAGGCTCAGGCGAATTGAACGCAGCCCCAGTGCCGGATTTATCTCTGTATAATCGTCTGACTGCCGGGCCTGCTCGTACCCTATATCAAAAGTACGAATTCCCATCCCGGCTTCTCCAACGGCGGCCGCGATCTCACTAAAGGCCTCAAACTGAGCCTCTTCTGATGGTATTAGCCCCCGTATGATGAGCGATTCCGACCTATATAGCCCAATTCCGCGAGCTCCCGCCTCCGCGGCGGCGGCATAGGCTTTTGTAGAGTCAACATTTGCCCGGATCGAAACAGCAGTACCATCCAGCGTAGTGGTTGGGATATCAGAACCGCGACTGGCCGCTTGGTATTTAGTCTCAGGCGGCAAGGATGCTAACTCCATAAGGGTCAGGGCCGTCGGTCTAATTATCACCTCCCCCTTGTTACCATTGACGATAACTTGATCATTTTCGCAAATCGCTTGTGACCCACCGCGGAATCCCGACACCATCGGCAGGTTAAATTCCCTTGCGATAATGGAAGTGTGTGACGTCCACCCGGCGCGTTCAGTAATGATCGCGGCCGGTGGGTCTCCTTTCAGCATTTCTACTATGGACGAGGGCTTCAGATGACGAGCGATGATCACAGCGCCTTTGATCTCAATGTTTCCTACACCAGGATTTCCGCTGAGCGCAACAAGAACTCGCTCCATCACGTCAACGACGTCAAGATGCTTTTCCCGGAATAATTCGTCCGAATTGGTGGACTGCTGAGCAATGTGCTCATCGGTCAGTAATTTTATGGCCCACTCAGCGTTTACCCGCTTAAACCGTATTGTGTGTTCTATCCTGCGGACCAAAGAAGATTCCTGGAGTAGCAGAAGATGCACTCCAAAAATACTGGAAACAGACCTTTCGGGATTTCCCTTGCCAACCTTTGTAAATGCGTGAAGCTCATCAATGGCGGTTCGAACGGCATCGTGTAAACGTCGGACTTCTGCTTCGATCTGATCCAGATGAAGATCGAGGTATTTTACCGGCGGTGTTTCAATAGGCAACAAACGGGCTGGGCCGATACCGATTCCCCGGGAAACGCCCATTAATGACAAGCGGATCTCCGCTTGGTCCTTACGCGGCGTCCGAGATGTTTGGGAATTGTTCAAAGTTCACCGACCTTTGATTCAATTGAACTTCGAAGTGTTAGCTTCCAAAGCTAAATCCGCTGCTGCCGCCCTGCGAAGGAAAAAAGGGCTTCAGCATACCCGCGAAAGCCGCCAGGTTTCGGGTCTGGATCAATATTTCTCCAGGCCCTGTGAACTCAGCGACCATCCCTTCGCCGCTAAGGAGACTTCGAAGGTAACCACTCTTGGCCGCTTTTCGTATGTTGTATTGCATGTGGCCCTCCCAGGCGACGAGGTGGCCAGTATCGATGACGTATTGTTCGCCAGGACGAAGAGTTCGCCGACGTATAGCACCAAACGATGAAACAAGAAGTAGTCCGGCGCCTGAGACCTGGAGAACAAATAAACCTTCGCCACCGAAAAAAGATTTTGCGCCGCCAAATTTCGTATCAACGATAAGGGACGTATCACCTGCCAAATATGAGCTCGACTGCACCATGAACATCTGGTTCCGCATCTCAATGCCAGCCACATCGCCCGGTGCTCCGGGTGCAAATGTGACCTCGCCAGGACCACCGCGTGCGGTAAATGTTGAAACGAAAGCTGACTCGCCCCCAACTGCCCTTTTTAACGCGCCGAACACCCCGCCTTTCATCTCAGAATGCAAGTCAATATTTGCCGACATGGAAACCATGGCCCCGGCTTCGGCAGCGATGGTCTGTTCTGCCTGAAGCTGCACAACAGCTAAAGCGAATGCTCCCTGATGTTCGATCGACCATTCGTAACCCCGGCCACTTCCTCGGCCATCAACGTCAAAATGGAATGCTCCCCCGGAATCGGGCGAAGCTGCAGGTGCCGGGGAACTCTGCAAAACGAGCCCACAGGATCCGCAAAACTTTGCGCCGTCAATCAACTGTGTGTTGCATTTTGGACAGATCATAGAACGACTCCCTGGGATTTCCGGATGATTATCTCGGCCGCATCTTCGGCATTAGCGGCGAAATCCAGCAAGCTAACATCAGTGGGACTCACCGCTAAGTTCGACTTCCAAGCTTCCACGACCGGCAGCCAACAATCGCCCAACAGCACCAGTGGCCGTGAGGCGAGAACTCCTGTCTGCAGTTTGTTCCACACGAGAGATATTTCAGTGACAGTCCCCATTCCTCCTCGCAAGGCAACAAACCCGACAGAACGCGTTATGAGATTTTGAAGTCGATCATAGAAATGATCAGTTGCCACCTTATCCGTTAGATATCGATTTGGCTCAGACTTGAACTGATTCATCACGATACCGTACACACGTCCGCCCATCTCACGCGCCCCCCGCGAAGCGGCCTCCATCACGCCTAGATATCCTCCAGTACAAATAGTGAAGCCGGCCTGCGCAAGGCGCTGCCCCAGCTCCTTTGCTTCAACATATTCGACAGAAGTCTCTGTGCACTTCGAGCCCCCGAAAATAGTCACGATTTTTTCGTTAGTAGTGGCGATCACGGTGATATTGAGGTTGGATTCATCAAAGAAGAATTATACGGTTGCGCGTGAGCAAGTCCAATTCGACTTCATCTCTTAGCGGCCTCTTCCGGCGTCAGATTGCCGGCGGCATGTATGGCTTTATCGGTATCGGTAAACACGAGAATGATCATTCCGACAACAAAGAATACGATAAGCGCAAGTATGGCCTGACGGTATGACCCCGTCGTCCCCACAACCACAGCGAATACCAGATTCCCGATCCAGGAACTTCCCTTTTCAGAGATCTCATACAAACCGAAAAACGCCGACTCGCGTGACTTAGGAATCATCTGGGAAAACAATGAACGTGATAACGCCTGCGTACTTCCCAATACAAGCCCGATAAACGAAGCCATGATCCACGCTTGAAAAAAAGAATACAGAAACCCGTAGGCAAAGATGACTATGGCCGACCATATGACAAGGCAAATAATTATAGTCCGCTTGGCACCGATCCGCCGGGATATCCGTTCAAACACCAGTGCGCCAATAAGTGCGCAGACTTGTGCGACGACGAAAATGCCCAGCAGAAACATCGGGTCGCTTTCGTTACCGCGTGAGATAAACAGCTCTTGAGAAAGAAAAACTGATGAATTGAGGATAACCGTTTGAATACCGTCGTTATAAAGTAGATACCCGATCAGGAACAAAAGAGTGTATTTTAAGCCGACAAGCTCCCTGATAGTGTTCCACAGCTCCACAAATCCGACCGTTAGCAGTTTTCGAGTTCCCTTCTCCCGAGTTGGCTGCCGAGTGCGCACCAACACAAAAGTTACCGCGGCGAATATACCCCACCACAATGACGCGGACAGCATAGACACTCTTACCGCCATTCCCTTGTCGATTCCAAGCGACCCACCGTAATTGATAAGCGCAAGGTTAATAAACAGCATGATCAAACCACCGAGGTACCCCGCGGCGTAGCCGAAGCTGCTGATCCTGTCCCTCCGATCTTCGGACGTTATGTCGACGAGAAAAGAATTGTAGAAAACGTTTGAAGCCGCGAAGCAAATGTTCGAAATGAGGAGGAAAGCACATCCCCACAAATAGCTAGAACCGGTGACAAAGAAAAGCAGCGAACTTGCCATGACGCCAAGATAACAAAATGACGCCATCATTTTCTTTTTCCATGGGGTAAAGTCAGCGATGGACCCAAGCATTGGCAGCAAAAATATCTGTAGAAATATAGAGGCCCCCAACGTCGAGGTGAACATGTTGTCCGATGTGATTGACCCGAATGGCCCCAAACTGAGGACCGTCCCGCTCTTGCCCACGTCCTCCTGAGCGAGAGCGGTCAAATACGGCCCGGCCAGAACCGTGATAACCGTGGTAAAGAAGGCTGAATTTGCCCAATCGTAGGTAAGCCAACCAAAAATCTCGCGACGGTTATTTTTCGTGTTTACTGCTGAATTCATCCGTTGCAGCCTGTTTCCTGATCACCGTTCACAGTAGAGCACACGCAATGTTTTGTCCACGGGACCAGCGCGAGAAGGTGTCTTCGAGAAGTTTCCAAAAAACAGCCGTTCCTCTATCATTTACATTGTTCGAACCCGCGTTATGAAGGCAATGATCCTCGCGGCCGGCTTTGGAACGCGTCTGTTCCCATTGACGATCGACCGTACAAAGCCAGCGATCCCATTTTTAGGCAAGCCGCTTGTCGGATATGTCGCCGAATATATCGCGCAATTTGGCATAACCGATATCGTTGTTAATCTACATCACCAGCCGGACTCGGTAATCGCGGCACTTGGCGACGGTGAAGCGTTTGGAGTCCATATCGACTACACGCGTGAGGAACCCGAGATACTCGGCACGGCCGGGGCTTTGGATAACGCCAGGCACCTTCTTGAAGACGGTACCTTTTTGATCGTCAACGGAAAGATAATTTCGGATATCGACATCAACGCGGCTTTAGACACGCACAGACGCGCCGAAGCGATCGCGACAATGGTGCTTAAACCCAATTCAAAAAGGGAAAAATTTACAATTGTAAACACTGAGGATGGCCTGCTCACAGGTTTTGGTGATTACGCGGCGCCCGTTACGGCGGCCGAGCTCCGAGATACAGCGCATGACATTGACATACCTTTAATGTTTACCGGCATTCATATCCTTGAACCCAAAGTATTTGATTATATTCCTCGCGGTGTTTATTCAGATATAGTGCCAACATTTTATAATCCGGCGCTCGGTAATGGTGAAAGGATCGCGGTTCACGTTGCGGACGCAACCTGGTTTGAGTTGTCGACGATCCCGCGTTACCTGGATATCTCACTGGCAATGATGAATGGAGGCGACGTTCATTTCGGGCGAAATTGCGTTTTAGAAGGTGCGGCCAGCCTAAAAGACTCTGTGATCTGGGACGACGTGACCATTGGAGACGGCGCGGCACTTTACCGGACGATCATCGCCGACGGGGTGACCGTTGAACGAGGGGAACATTTCGAGAACGTCGCGATCGTACGCGCTGACGTGGTCCGAAACTGTAAGGAGATACCCGCCAAAGCCTTGAAAGGTTACGTCCAGGGTGACAACTATATAGTTCCCTTGAATTAATAACGGATCTATCGCATGTCACATTACACAGACCGACTGGAAAAATATCTTCTATCCAAAGGAGAGAACGATCAATTTCAGGCGATAACCGCAGATGCGTCCATAAGAGAGTATTTTCGAATATCATGGCAAGGGGGGACCGCCGTCGCATGTGTATATCCAACGGCCTTTGATCCCACAACACATCCATTTTTGGATGTCACGAACCTCTTTCTGGGAAGCGGCCTCCCGGTTGCGTCGGTCTTTGATTTCGATGGTCATGCCGGTGTAATTGTTCAGGAGGATCTGGGGGATCGTGTCTTGCGTAATGTAATGCTTGAGGTCGAGCCCCGCCGCCAGGCTCGGCTACTCGATGAAGCGATCGCTCTCATCGCTCAGATACAACGAGCTACAAATAGGGCCCGTGAGTTGAACTCGGTGGCCTCCAAACTCACTTTCGATAGTGAGAAACTTGAATGGGAGCTTCAATTCTTCAAGACGCATTATTTTGAAACGTATTTGAAGCAGCCACTGGGCTCTGTTGAGCATGCGGCGCTTTGTGACGAATTTCACCAGCTTTCTGCTGAGTTATCCGGCTTCGCCTCGGTTCTCTGCCACCGCGACTTTCATGCCGCCAATCTGATGCTCGATAACAGCGACAAAATGCGCATCATTGATCACCAGGACGCGCGCATCGGCTCGCCCACCTATGATCTTGTATCTCTATTATTAGACCGAATAACCTACCTTCCCTCGCGAGAGTGGCTTTCGGAAAAACGCCGATATTTCCTGGACGTTCGCATGAGGCTTGGTCTTCCGAGGCTGGATGAGGAGCAATTTGCGTACGAATTTCGACTTCAAACGATACAGCGATGTCTTAAGGCCGCGGGGACTTTTTCATACCAGTCGGTAAACCGTGGGAAAACGTATTTCATACCATTCATTAAGCCAATGTTTGGTATTTCCAAACGCGGGGCGGAAAGCCTGGGTCGGTTTCCGGTGATACAAGAGATCCTTGGTCGAGAACTTTTGTCAAACCCGTAAATAGTCTCCGCGCCAGTTTTTTATCGCCGCTTTAATATCTTTAGACGACGTGAGTCTACCTGCAAGCACCTCTGAGACGGTCGCGGAAAGTTCTTCGTCAGAGGCGAATCTTAATGCGACGATAGTGCTGATCGGGAATTCAGCCGCTTTTGAAGCAAGCTCCGGAGGGAGCAGCTTGGTGTAACGAAGACGCTCTTCGAGTCTAATTACTCGATCCTGAGCTTTAAGGGCCTGGAGCCTGGCGGCAATATTCATAAGAATGAACACTGCTCCCAGGATGAGCAAAACGAAGCGGTCTGTTCCCGGCCCTTGATAAAAGCGCACTGCGTGGTAAATAAGATTCAGAACTAATAAAGGCGCGATCACAAAGTGGACAAGTGGGTACCAGCGAACGTAATTCTTGTATGTTTGTTCTTTCGGCATAGGGCCAGCGTGTTTCCTATAGTTTGGTTTGAGCCAGAGTCGCAGAGGGTTCGCCAGTAAAATCTTCGCCCGGGTTGACGAACAGGTTCTGCTCGAATCGGTATTGCTTGTCATAAAGCTGTTTATACCGACCCGCTTGTAAGATCAGTTCGTCGTGTGTTCCTCTTTCGACTATCGTGCCGGCTTCAACCACGAGGATCTGATCGGCACTTCGGATTGTAGATAGCCGGTGCGCTATCACAAACGTCGTCCGTCCTTGACGTAGGCTATTTAACCCCTGCTGGATCAATGCTTCTGATTCACTGTCCAGACTTGATGTCGCCTCGTCCAGAATCAATATTCGCGGATCAGCCAGAAGTGCACGGGCGATGGCTATGCGTTGGCGCTGACCACCGGACAACTTAACACCTCTTTCGCCTGCGATAGTTTCGTATCCACCAGGAAAACTTTCAATGAATTTGTCCGCATTCGCTATCTGACAAACTTCCTTGATTTCTTTCAAACTGGCTTCAGGATTTGAAAATCGGATGTTATCCAAAATGGATCCATCAAAAAGAAAGTTATCCTGCAAAACAACTCCAAGGTGTTTTCGATAGTCCCTCACTCGTACTGTTTGCAAATCCTTTCCATCTACGGTGATCCGTCCCCTGGTGGGCTGAATGAAGTTCAATACCAGGCTTAATATCGTTGACTTACCGGAGCCAGACGAACCAACTAAAGCGGTTGTCATTCCGGCAGAGGTGCCAAAGCTAACACCTTTAAGAACTGGAACTCCTGGCTCGTACTCAAATTCCACATTTTCGAACGAGATGTCACCATCAATCCTGGAAAGCGGCTCTCTCACTATGTCCTGCTCATCCTCGGTCGGCATTCCGATGATCTCCCGGATGCGATCTAATCCGGCCAACGCCTCGGTAATCTGCGTTCCGATAGACGTCAGTTCGATTACGGGCATGGCCAGCAGAAATGTAAATGAGATGTACATTAGGAAGTCTCCAAGAGTCATCTGGTTTGCCTGTACCGCGTTGCCGCCAATGACGATCATCACCACGGCTACCGCACCTATAATTACGGATGAGAATGACGAAACAGCGGAAACGCCCGTGACGGACTTGGCGATATTACGAAACAACTTATGGGCGCCACGCGCGAACGAAAGCTCCTCCCGCTTCTCGGCTGTATAAGCCTTTACGATTCGTATGCCGCCGAGCGATTCGCCGAGCCGTCCCGTCACTTCAGCGTTAATGACATTTCTTTCGCGGAACACGGGGCGCAGCACCCTGAACGCATACATTAACGCCCCGCCAAATATGAGGAGAACAACCAAAGTAGCAGTGGTCAGTTGCCAATTTATGTAGAATAGAACCCCGATGGCGATCGTGGCCGTTACCATGCTTCCCAAGATCTGTCCCAAGCCTGTGCCGACGAGGTTTCGAATACCCTCAGCGTCATTCATGATGCGGGAAATCAGCTGACCGCTTTGTGTTGAGTCAAAGTAAGAGATCGGTAGTCGTTCAATGTGCCGCTGAACTCGCATACGCATATTTGTAATTGCGAGCTGTGCCGCTACACCCAATATTTGTGACAGGGCAAATGACGTGATGCCCTGAACAACCGTCGAGACACCGATCGCAAGAGCGATCCATTTGAGCATTTCATAGTTGCGATTGGTGAAGACCTCATCACCGATATACTTGGTCGAGGCCGGCAGCACCATCCCTGACAAACGGGAGATAAGCATGAGAAGGCTGCCACCCACAAGTCTCCAGCGAGCATTCCATATTATCTTTCGGGCTTCCGCCCACGCGTTGGAATAATCGACCTTCTTTTTCTTATCAGTCTCCATGCCAATTAATGTTCCACAGTCTGATAACTGATTGATATAAAGTCAAACAATGTCCGGTTTGTTTTGCCCGCCAGGTTTACTAGAATTTAGATCTTGATTATGAAGCATACGTACATCAATCAACTCAAAGACAAGGTCGGCAATACCGTCACGCTGCGGGGCTGGCTATATAACTCCAGATCCAGCGGAAAACTTGTTTTTCTTCAAGTCAGGGACGGTACCGGCATCGTTCAGTGTGTGGTATTCATGCCCAATGACGAAGACCTTTTCGAGCGTTCAAAGTCGCTCGGTCAGGAAAGCTCCATAATCGTTACAGGAACGGTAAAAGAAGATGCGCGATCCAGTCTCGGCGTGGAGCTGGACGTCACGGGTTTGGAGATCCTTCAGAATGTCCACGATTATCCCATCACTCCGAAGGAGCATGGGACAGAATTTCTCATGGACAACCGTCACCTTTGGATCCGTTCTAAGAAACAAAACGCGGTCCTGAAGATCCGCCATACCGTTATAAAAGCTACAAGGGACTACCTTGACAATAACGGATTTACGCTTGCTGACACTCCCATCTTTACACCGGCAGCATGTGAAGGGACGACTACCCTTTTTGAAGTTGACTATTTTGGCGATGAAAAAGCCTACCTTACCCAATCGGGCCAGCTGTACAACGAAGCTACCGCCGCCGCATTCGGAAAATCGTACGCATTTGGTCCAACGTTTCGAGCAGAGAAATCTAAAACACGCCGGCACTTGACCGAGTTTTGGATGGTCGAGCCGGAGGTCGCCTACGCCGGATACGAAGACATGATGGATCTGGGTGAAGGCATGATCCTCGCCATCGTGGAACGCGTTTTAGCCGAGCGTCAGGAAGAGCTAAAGACACTAGAGCGCGATACCACGATCCTGGAAGCGATCGCAGCTCCATTTCCACGGCTTCATTACGACGACGCCGTGGCGATGCTTAAGGACGGTCACTCGAAAGGGCTGTTAGCTAACGATTTTGAATGGGGCGGCGACTTTGGCGCTCCTGACGAAACTTACCTCTCGAACCAGTTTGGAAAACCTGTTTTTGTCCATCACTTGCCGACGGCTATCAAGGGCTTTTATTTTGAAGTCGACAAAGAACGCCCTGAGCTTGCTCTGGGTATCGATCTGCTCGCGCCAGAGGGCTACGGTGAAATCATCGGCGGAGGTGAACGAGCAGCTTCCCTCGAATACATAGAGAAACAGATCGACGCCCATAATCTACCCAGAGAGTCATTCGAGTGGTATTTGGATCTCCGTCGATATGGAAGCGTTCCCCATGCGGGTTTTGGAATGGGTATTGAAAGGTGTACGGCGTGGATGGCCGGAATCGAACACGTAAGGGAGACGATCCCATTTCCAAGAATGCTTTATCGAATAAGGCCCTAGTGCCTGCGAACAAATAATTGTAGATCCTGATAACGACTTTGCGTGAGGGCGAAGCTATCACTGTAACTTCGGGTGCGGAGCATGTTGTCAACGGAATTACGAGCCCCCTAATTGAAGCCGACTTCATTCGTAGCTAAGGCTCATTCGCGAACCGTTAGTTAGCTTCGATTGTTAGCACTGCGATTTCAGGGGGCACCAAGAAACGCAACGGCAGAATGCTCGTTCCGATCCCACTAGTTATAAACACATCCACATCGGCATTTTTTATATGGCCGCGCACGAACTTTTGGCCGAATGACGATGGTACGATCGGTGGCCCGACTATCGGAAATCTGATCTGGCCGCCGTGGGTGTGTGCCGCGAGCAACAGTTTCAAGTCAGAGGAAATCGACAGGTCCCCGGTGATCGCAGGGACTATATCAGGACTGTGCTCAAGAACAATAATGTTTCCTTCACCGGTACCCTGAAGGCGTCGCTTTGCATCGTCCGAGATCTGACGCCAGCTTCCGGGCAACTTTAGATGGTCAGCCATTCCGAGGATGCGCAACCGAGCACCGTTCTTTTCAATAGCTACTACTTCGTTTTGCAGTACTCTCAGGCCTATGTCGCCGAGAGCCGTTGCAACCGAGTCATCGCCATACGCGCCGTCGTGATTGCCTAGCACTGCAAAGACCCCAAAAGTAGATTTGATGCCGGCCAGATTTGCAGCCACAACAGCAAGGGGCATTCTTAGCTTGTCTCCTGATCGGCTCGATCTTTGATTGATGGGAGAGACAAAGTCACCGAGAAAGACAACCAGGTCGGGGCTTTGTTCATTTATGCGGGAAACAATGCTTTGCAGTTTTTCTTTCGTAATGCAGTGCGAACCGCCGTGGATGTCTCCGAGTACAACGATCTTGAGTTGATCAAATGCGGGATCCCAATCTTTGATCTTTAAGGTGGATGTGTATATAACCAGCCGATCGGGCTCGATGAAATAGGAATAAGCAAAAAAGAATGCCGTGGCGGCCGTGATCAACGCCACAGCCCAGGGCGCGTATGGCCGAATGGCGCGGCTATACGCCATATTCACTCCACCGCGCGTCCACCAGGCGCACCGTGTCCGTGTCTGGCTCGACTTCTTTTGGATACCAGGGTTTTATACGCGCGTCGATAACGACCGGCGCCGAGTATCCGACGTGATTGTTTTGTGTAGTTACATGCTTCGCGGTTATGTCACGAGCTGGGTCAAACCGTGTCCAGGTAGCCCAAAGAAATCCTTCAGTGGTTTGTGCAAGCCCGGCGTCATCAAGGATAACTATAAGCTGCCAATCAGCAAATTCGGGACACGCAGCGATGCGGCTGCCCAATTCCTGGTCCTGATCGAAAGCCTGTCCCTCGATCGCCAGGCACCCGGGACAAAAAGATTCGACTTTCTTGACGAAACCAGGGAGGGGCCCCCGAAACGCGCGGAGCAACTCTCTTTTTGGATCACCGAGGCCCATCAATATTGCTTTACTACCGTGATTTATCTTCCCGCTTGCATAGTCCAGGGTGTCAAAAGCCGTCTGGCTGAGAATGAAGAGGTCGCGATCCCACTCCGCGCGAGCCAGCACGTGCTCGAGAACCGCCGTAAAATCGCGCAGATCAAGAGGTGTATCAGTTAATAAAAGGAATTTAGTGAGTGTCAACTGGCCCTCGCCCAGGATTCGGAAACCCGCTGACAATGCTTCCCGCGAATACCGTTCCCTTACTACCGCGGCGGCAAGCGAGTGAAAGCCGGTCTCCCCATAACTCCAGAGCGAACGCACCGCTGGCATTACCAAAGGAAACAAGGGTGATAGAAGCTCCTGCAGATAGTCGCCGATAAAGAAGTCTTCCTGCCTAGGCTTACCAACTACGGTCGCTGGATATATTGCATTCTTTCGGTGAAATACCGCATCACTTTGAAAGATGGGATAATTGTGCTCCAGCGAATAATACCCATAATGATCACCGAAAGGGCCTTCCACCTTCCTCGTGTAGGGCTGTACCGAGCCACATATCGCGAATTCCGCTTCAGCGATAAGGCGGTGTCGGTCGGCTCCGAGCGGGTTAGAAACCGTGGTGATCTTTTCGTCAGCAAGCAGTGATGCGAGCAACAGCTCGGGAACGTCCTCGGGAAGAGGGGCGATCGCTGAAAGCATCAACGCCGGAGACCCGCCCAAAAAGACGGTGACAGGCAAAGGTCGCCCGCTTGCCTCCGCTTCCGAGTAATGAAACCCACCCCCTTTGCCGATCTGCCAGTGCATGCCGGTCGAAGACGCGTCATAACGCTGCATTCGATATATACCCAAATTGTGCTTCCCGGTGGTTGGGCTTTCGGTATAAACCAACGGCAGCGTAATAAAATGCCCGCCGTCTTCCGGCCACAGTTGTAGTAAAGGCAGGTCGTCAAGGGCAAAATCTCGCGGTCGTACTTGAAGCACTGGCGCACCGGAAAGTCGACGCGTGCCGAGACGACGGGCAGTAAAGAATAGGTCACGATACTGCCATAATTTAGACGGAGTCGGCGGGAGCAAGTTTTCCGCGGCTTGTACAGCCCGTTTAACAAGTTGCAGCGGCTTGCTGCCAAACGCAAGGTCCAGTCTACGGCGAGTCCCAAAAAGATTTGTTACGACCGGAAATGACGAACCTTTCACGTTTCTGAAGAACAGGGCCTTGCCACCGGACTCTATCACCCGTCGGTGTATCTCAGCTATCTCTAGATATGAATCAACTTCGGCCGAGATCTCGACGATCTCGTGCTCATTTTTTAATGTTTGAATGAACGTCCGGAGGTTTTTGTGCATGTCTTACGAGACGACGGAAGCAAGCAAAAATGCGCGAAACTGTAATAATTTACCAGCTTTCGCGCACTATCTGAATTAACTTCTAACTATTAAGGAGTTTCTTTTCTTGCGTCAATATCGGTCGCTTTCAAAACGTCTATCTTGACGTTCGGAAAGCGTTTCGCGAGATCATCTTTAAACACGGAATAATCACCAACGATAATAATGTCGCCGTCGTAAAGGTTTTCCGTCGCAAACGATCTTAAGTCAGCGCTTCGTACATTATTGACGTTAGTCATATACGCGTTGAGCTCGTACGTCGAAAGTCCAAAACTATAAAGGTCAGCCAACGCCCCGGCCAGACCTTGCGTTGTTTCGAGGTTTCGACCAAAGCCTCCCGTCAGAACAGATTTGCGGGGCCTAAGCTCCGCGTCCGTAGCAGCAGTATCCGCGAGTCGTTTTAATTCTGCAAGGATCAGTTCGGTTACCTCGGCGGCTGATTCGTTTTTCGTTTGAGTCCGCGCACCGAAATTTGACTTGGAGTCACGCCAGGTAAAATTGCTGCCAGCCCCGTAACTTAAACCGCGTTTGATCCTAATTTCCTGGTTTAGTCTTGAAGAGTAGCCCCCTCCAAGCAGTGAATTGAGTACCGACGCTGCGTAGTACTGCGAGCTTTGCCGACCAAGTCCCGAAATAGGCTTAAACCAATTGACGGATGCCTGCCCGGAATTTGGCAGGTCAACGACAAGCAACCGACGGAAAGGAGCCTTATTACCTGCCGCAGCATTTCGAGCCGGATCGCCAGCCGGAACTGCCGACGAAGAGTGCGCGGCACCCCAGGTGCCGAAGAATATTTCAGCAGCGGTCGCGGCCCGTTCTGCTGTAATATCCCCAACGAAAATAAGGACTGCGTCCTTCGGCTTGTAATTCGCCGCATAAAACTGTGAGACGTCTGCTCGAGTGATAGACCCGATGCTCGCCGGAGTGCCGCCGGCCGGATGTTCACCGAAGCTATAGCTGCTCGCAACATAGTTTGCAATGAAACCAGGCGACGCCATATTCGCGGTAATGAGATCGAGGGTCTGAGATTTCTCAAGATCGATTTCCTCCTGCTTGAAAGCGGGGTTTAAAGCCGTGTCTGCCATGACAGCCATGGCTGGCTCGAACGTGTCCGACGTGACGGTCATTCCGAGAGCCGAACTCTGCCAGCCGCCAAAGGAAAAAAGCGAACCGCCAAGAAACTCCATTTCCTCGGCGACTTGGGTTGCAGACCGCATTTTCGTACCTTTTGTCAGCAACGAGGCGGTGATATTTGCCAATCCCGCTTTATCTTTGCTTTCGGAACGGGCTCCATTTCGCACGAGAAGCTGGACAGTGATCAGCGGAACTGACCGGCGCTCGACCACAGCTACTGTTAATCCGTTTTTTAACTTGCTCTCTTTTACTGCAGGAACTATGACAGTTCTAGCGGGCCCTGGCGACGGAAGGGTTTCCTGCCCGGCACACTGAACAGCTGCAAACACAACGAGCATCGAAAACATGAAACAATTCTGAATAAAGACAAACATCTTTCTCATTGTTTTTCTCCCTCAGCAGCCTTGGCCTGGTTATAGTAGATAACTACCCGATTGTTGTCCTTAAAGTACTGCCTCATGACCCTCTGCACATCGGCGGCGGTGACGGCCTGAAGCATTCTTACCTCGTTGTTTACAGCGGCGGGGTCGCCAAGGTATGCGACCGACCGCTCGATAGCGATAGCTTTGCCGTCATTGGTTTCGCGGGCCCTTACCGACTGTGAGATGAGTTGGTTTTTTGCCTTTTCAAGCTCCTTTGCGGTAACCCCGGTATCCTGAATTTTCTTCAGCTCTACCAATAACGATTTCTCGAGTATTTCAGACGTTCCATCCTGTGATGCAATGGCGACAAAAGCCATTCGGCCACCCTCAGTATTCAGCTCGAGATCGAGATCGGCCTGCTGTGCGATCTTTTGACTTCGAATAAGGCTTTGATACAACCTTGAACTTTCGCCACCCGAGATTATGGATGCGGCGATCCGCAACGCGGGAATATCCGGGCTGTTGGCGCGGGGTGCCCGATAAACAATGGCGGTCGCAGGAAACGGCACGCGAGGACCGGTGTGGCCGAAACGTCGTTCAGAAGTCCATTCGGGCTCAATGTCCGTCAGGCGCCTGATGGACCCCGACGGCTTGGGCAGCCTACCAAAATACTTATCGATCCATGTATCAAGCGACTTTTGGTCAAAATCACCAACTACTATCAACACCGCATTATCCGGTCGATAGAAATCCTTGTAGAACTTTTCTGCATCCGCCCGGGTTGCCGCACTCAGTTCTTCGAGGTTGCCTATGACTCCCCGTTTATAAGGGTGCTTTTGAAAAGTGATATCGTCCAGCAGCCAATAAAGCTTACCGTAGGGTGGAGCAAGTACACTCTGCCGATATTCCTCCTTTACAACATCACGTTCTGAAGTGAAATTTTTATCGTCGACGTTCAGATTTACCATTCGATCAGCTTCGGCCCACAGGAGGGGTTCAAGATGATTCGAAGGCACAACCTCATAATAGTTTGTAAAATCCGGCCAGGTGGAAGCATTGTTAAAGCCGCCGACGTCCTCGGTCAGCCTGTCCATCTTCTCATCAGGCATGTTTCGAGTTGCCTTAAACATCATATGCTCAAACATGTGGGCAAAACCCGATCGACCGGGAGGATCATCCTTGCCGCCAACGTCGTACCAGACATGCAGTGAAACGGTCGGACTAGTGTTGTCCTGAACCGAGACAACACGAAGGCCGTTGGCCAAAGTGCGGGTCTTGATGTTAAGGGGCGGGACGGTAACCTGGGCAAAGCCAAATGTAGGGAAAACGGCCATGCCAAAAATACTTAGAAATGCTAGTAGTACTTTTCTCATTTTTCTAAATCCTTGGCCATACAGGTAGAATTCATCGAGTTGATACGACATTCAACCACAGAGAGTTTTGGATGCAGAAAGCCTTTTCGGCGTTTGCGGACCAACTACAAAAACTGCAGATCACTGACTATAGTCGTAAAAGCCTTTTCCGGATTTGCGGCCAAGCCAGCCCGCATCAACATATTTCTTTAGAAGAGGGCACGCCCGGTATTTTGGATCTCCCAGTCCCTGATGCAGCACGTCCAAAATAGCCACACAAACATCGAGGCCAATAAAATCTGCTAGCGTCAGCGGGCCCATAGGATGATTCATGCCGAGTTTCATAATCTCGTCGATGGACTCCTTGCTGGCCACTCCCTCCTGTAGCGCAAACACGGCCTCGTTAATCATCGGCATCAAAATCCGGTTAGAAACGAAACCCGGATAGTCGTTACACTCGACTGGCGTCTTACCAAGCCTTACAGAGAGGTCTTTGACGGTTGCATATGTCTGATCTGAGGTGGCAATCCCCCGAATAACCTCAACCAATTTCATCAGCGGCACTGGATTGAAGAAATGCATGCCGATCACCTTGTCGGGCCTCTTTGTCGTCGCGGCAATCTTTGTAAGGGAAATAGAAGAGGTGTTTGACGATAAAATCGTCTCCGCGGGCGTGACCTGATCGAGCTTTTGAAAGATCTCCTTCTTAACGGCAAAGTTTTCCGTCACGGCCTCGACCACCAGCAAGCATTTACTTAGCTCCAATAGATCAGTTGTAGTTCGAATCCGTCCAATGGCATCCGTTTTCTCTGCTTCGGTCATCGTTCCCTTTTTAACGAACCGATCCAGGCTTTTGCTAATATTAGAGAGACCGCGCTCAACATAATCGGGTTCTACGTCACACATTATTACGTCAAATCCCGAACCGGCCGCGGTTTGGGCTATTCCACTGCCCATGGTGCCAGCACCTATGACCCCAATTGTTTCTTCCATTACTTACCTGCGTACTGGGCTAACGCTGCCTTACGCCCGTTCAACTGCCATTGCCACTGAATTTCCGCCGCCGAGGCAAAGCGCAGCTACTCCGCGCTTTGCATCCCTTCTTTTCATCTCATGAAGCAAAGTCGTTAGAATGCGGCCGCCAGAGTTCCCTATGGCATGACCAAGCGCGACTGCCCCGCCATTCACATTTACCCGATCGAAACCCATCCCAAGTTCCTGCATAACTCCGAGGGCCTGCACAGAGAAAGCTTCGTTTAGTTCAAAAAGGTCAACGTCAGCCAACTCCCAGCCGGCTTTTTTGAGGACGTTCTGAACGCCGCGAACTGGGGCCATCATTATGTATTTTGGTTCAATACCGGATGTTGCTGAAGCTAGGACTTTTCCTAGCGGCTCAATCCCAAGGGCCCAGGCCTTTTCCAAAGAAGTTACAACAAGAGCGGACGCACCGTCGTTGACTCCCGGGGCGTTTCCAGCCGTAACGGTTCCGCCGTCCTTCTTAAAAGCGGGTCGCAGCTTGCCGAGGCTTTCAACGGTCGTGTCAGCGCGGACCGGCTCGTCATAGTCCAATATGACAGGCTCGCCTTTTTTCTGTGGAATCTCGATCGGAACGATCTCATCCTTGAACCGTCCTCCTTCACGGGCCTCGTGCGCCTTACGGTGAGAATTGACGGCGAAATTGTCCTGCGCATCTCTTGAGATCTGATATTTTTCTGCAACGACTTCCCCGGTGTTACCCATGTGCCAGTTCTCAAACGGGCACCATAAACCGTCGTGTATCATCAGGTCAGTGGCGACCTGGTTTCCCATACGGAAACCGTCCCGAGCGTTTTGCAAAGCATACGGCACGTTCGACATGGATTCCATGCCGCCGGCAACTACAAAATCCGCATCGCCAAGCTGAACAGCCTGTGACGCCAATGCCACGGCTCTTAGCCCCGATCCGCAGACCATATTGATAGTTAACGCCGAAACTTCCGGTGGCAGGTCTGCTTTGAGGGCGGCCTGCCGAGCGGGGGCCTGACCGAGGCCCGCCTGAACCACGCAGCCCATAATGACCTCGTCGATCTGATCGCCCGAAATGCCGGCGCGTTTCACCGCTTCTTTGATCGCAATGGAGCCTAACTCCGGTGCCGAAAATCCTTTTAACAACCCTTGAAATTTGCCGGTCGGTGTCCTCGCCGCGCTTATTATTACTGCATCTTTAAATCTCATAGTTTATTAGAGACCATCGGTTCTATGTGCCGCGTGGCCCCGATACCATCTTATGAGTTCGGTCGACGCCATTCAAACCTCGGAAAGGACCCCGCACGGCACGATCAATTTCATTCCCCGATATCCTCATTCCAGACCTCCGGATGACGCGAGATAAATTCGTTAAGCATTTCCTTGCATTCGGGAGAATCCATATCAATTACATTTATGCCGTTCTCGCGCAGCCACTCTAGTCCGCCCATAAAGGTCTGTGACTCACCCACGATGACTTTACCGATCTTGAACTGTCGGATCAGTCCACTGCAGTACCAACATGGGGCGAGAGTGGTGACCATGATTGTGTTTCGATAATGCCGCTGGCGACCGGCCTTTCTAAATGCGTCAGTTTCGCCGTGAGCTGAGGGATCATTTTCCTGAACCCGGCGATTGCGGCCGCGTCCCAGCAAATTCCCCGCATCGTCAAACAGTGCTGCCCCTATCGGAATACCACCTTCAGCGAGACCTGTTCGGGCCTCTTCGATCGCAACGTTCAACATAGCTTTAAGTTGAGTATCCAGCATTAGGTAAATCCTATATTGAAGCGATCAGCAAGTGTTACGATTGAAGTGCCAACCGTCGATAATCCATAATTGCAAAATATAAGAAAGAGGAGAATGTATTTGTGCCACAACCCTTTCAGCCGGGCGATTTCATCGTGTTTCAGCTTGAGAGCGGGTTTGCTCTCTTGCGTGTCCTCGAAATTGAGGACAGTAACGATTCAAAAACATGGCACATAGCTGCTTACAATGAGTTTTTTCCCGACGTCGAATCAGCTGAACAGGCGACGATAACGCAAAACCGACTAAGTATCGCCACACCTCACATCGCACTGACCAATAGAGCTTTCGAAAGCACGCAGGTGGCCCGTGTCAGTAACAGCCCTCTTTCACCCGATGAAGCGGCGCCGCTCCAAAGGTGGCATAAAGATCCAAACGCTACTCCTTCCGATAGATCAGTTCGCCTTTTACTCGGTTTGCGATAGATTATGTTAAAGCAAATTTCGACGTGTCAGCTCGGCCCGCACCAGGTCCAGCTCACGGCTGACATGGCCTGCAGTTGAAGAATTTTCCTCGGCACGCCTGATCAAATACGGTACCGCGTCCGCGACAGGCCCGTAGGGTACATATTTCGAAACACGAAAATCGTTTTTGGCTAATACATATGACAGATTGTCGCCCATCCCATACAGCTGGGAAAAGAACACGTTTGGGTGATCGGCGGCTATCCCCTTTTCGCGCATTTTGTTAGTCAGCGTAAGCGTGCTTTCCTCGTTATGCGTTGCCGCGACAAAGGCCATGTCATCGACATGTTTCAGGCAATAGTCCACCGCAGCATCGTAGTCAGCATCTGTGGCCGCTTTGTTCGGATGGATAGGCGATGGATAACCATTTTCCAAAGCCTTTTCCCGCTCCTTCTCCATATACGCGCCGCGAACGAGCTTAACAGCTAAAATATATCCATCAGCCTTTGCCTGCCGGCGTGATTCCTTAAGATACTTCAGCCGATCGGTGCGATATAGCTGGAGCGTGTTAAAAATGAATGGACTCTCACGATTAAAGCGCTCCATCATATCGGTCGCTAAACGATCTATAGCGTCCTGTATCCATGACTCTTCAGCATCTATGAAAACTCGCTGACCGATCGAGTACGCGAACTCACAGATCTGCGCAACACGATTATTGATCCGTTCACACTTGGCCTGGCTCTTTGCGTCGAGCTTTTTCTTCTTACTTAGTCTTTCTAGAGTACCGAGCGGCGCAACGCCGGTCACCTTGAAAACAGCAAATGGAATGTTTGGGTCCTGTTTGGCACGTTCGATCGTGCGAATTATCTCGTCTTTAGTCTTATCGAACTCAGCCTCTGCCGAGCGGCCTTCGACGGAATAATCGAGTATGGTCCCGATGTTGGACTTGGCCAACTTGATGATCGTGTCTTCACATTCTTCAATTGTCTCCCCGCCACAGAACTGCTCGAAGATCGTGGATTTGATCAGACCTTGGACCGGCAAACCAAGTGAAAGCGCCAACCGCGTTGCGCTGGTGCCGAGAGAATTGAGGAAAGGAGAATTCAGCATCTTAAAGAGCCGATATTTTTCCTTCAGTTGTGCATCGGATTTATCTGCAAAGGCCGTGGCGGTGTCGTGGAAATCCAATTGGGACTCGCTCATAAAAAAATTACTGTACCACATTGGCTAGGCCAGCCCGAGCGTCGACCGCTGAACCCCCTAAATTGTGCAGGACAAGTATTTGCCTTATCATTCTTGTTTAATTCTGCTTTAGATAAATAAAGTTGTTATGGCAAAAGGGCTTCCAAAACGAGCTGAAAATTATTCCGAATGGTATAACGAGATCGTCAAACGGGCCGATCTCGCCGAGAATTCCGCAGTCCGTGGCTGCATGGTGATCAAACCCTATGGTTTCGCTATTTGGGAAAAAATGCAGCGCGCTTTGGACGACATGTTCAAGGCAACCGGACATCAGAATGCCTATTTTCCTCTTTTCGTGCCTAAATCGTTCCTCGAAAAGGAGGAAGAACACGCCGAAGGATTCGCGAAAGAATGCGCCGTCGTAACGCATTACAGATTGAAAGCTTCGCCTGACGGTAAAGGCCTCATTGTCGATCCAAATGCCAAGCTTGAAGAAGAGCTGATCGTTCGGCCGACGTCTGAAGCGGTCATTTGGAACACTTACAAGAATTGGATTCAGTCATGGCGTGACCTGCCGCTCCTGATCAACCAATGGTGCAATATCGTCCGGTGGGAGATGCGGACAAGGCTATTTTTACGGACCACAGAGTTTTTGTGGCAAGAGGGCCATACCGCTCACGCTACAGAGCGAGAAGCCATAGAAGAAGCCGAGCGCATGCTCGGTGTTTACACCACCTTTGCGGAAGAATGGATCGGGCTGCCGGTACTCAGAGGGGTCAAGTCTCCAAATGAGCGCTTTGCGGGTGCTATCGAGACCTATTGTATCGAGGCCATGATGCAGGATGGAAAGGCACTTCAGGCCGGCACGTCACACTTTTTGGGACAGAATTTCGCAAAGGCGTTCGATGTTAAATTCGTCAATAAAGAGAACAGCCTCGAATATGCCTGGGCGACCAGCTGGGGTGTGACGACTCGGTTGATAGGGGCTCTCATCATGGCTCACTCCGACGATAACGGCCTCATTCTGCCGCCAAAATTGGCTCCGATACAAGTCGTGATCGTGCCGATATACAAATCGCCGGAAGATCTCGCGGCCATCAGCGAAAAGGTCAATCCGATCTTTGAGGAGTTAAAGGCAGCAGGCATATCGGTAAAATACGATGTCAGTGAGAATCAGCGCTCCGGCTGGAAGTTTGCTGAATATGAGCTTCGCGGGGTTCCCATCCGCCTTGGTTTGGGAATGCGCGACCTGGAGAACGGCACCGTCGAGGTCGCGCGACGCGATACTCTTACAAAGGAGTCTGTTGCTCTCGACAGTGTCATTGAAACCGTCCAGATCATGCTGCAGCAGATCCAGCAGGCAATATATCAGAAAGCGCTTAGGTTTCGTGAGGAACATACGCACAACATAGATACCTGGGAAGAATTTAAGATCCAGATCGAGACCGGCGGCTTTATCATGGCCCACTGGGACGGAACCGCCGAGACCGAAGAAAAGATCAAAAACGAAACAAAAGCTACGATCCGCTGCATTCCCTTGAACGCGCCGGAGGAATCCGGCAAATGCGTGTATTCCGGCGGTGCGTCAAACCGCAGGGTCGTTTTTGCCCGCGCTTATTGATCTTTATACCTTTCAGCTCGCGGTTGAGATTTCTTAGACACGGCCGGTGAACAAAAAATCGCCGGCGGTATTGCCGGTGACTACTACTTTACGCTCGTCGGTCTTCAGTTGTTAGTATTATCCGGCTTGGGAGCAACAAGATTTTGCTGTTCGTTCTTGCCGTGGTTGTCATCCTTGAGCGATATCCCAAATATCTTGGGGTCGTTTATAAAGTCCGCGAGGCGCTCCGGGCTGAATGTTGCCCGAATCACAGCCGCCTGGTTCTTGTCGATAGTAACGAGCGCCAGTTTCACGTTCTTACCGTCCTCGCGCATGTACATGTACGCCTGTTGATCGTCTTTTGAGCGTACGCGAAAGATAGAGGTCCATTCTGGTCCAAACGAACTCCGCATGACATTCTGCATCTCGAGATCAAGCGTCTCCTTCGAGAACTTAAGGTTTTCGAACAGGGTCACGTTAAAGCTTTTCACGCCCGCGGGCCGAACCACCTTAACCGCAGCACGCGCCAGCCACAGAAACGGAATGCTTACCTTTTTCGCTTGGTACTTGATCTTCAAATGTTTGACGATCTGATCGAACTCTCCCGGCTTGGAATAAGCCGCTGGTACTGCAAAGGCAAAGGAGAGAAGCAAAACGGCTGAAGCGATAAATAAAGATATTCTAACTTTCATCTTTTTTTTACTCCTTTTCCATTGGTTTGACCCGCGCGTCCCGCTCGATATCGATCTTGGGAATATTAAGCTTCCCGCTTAGTTCCACCAGCATCTCGATATCGATCATGCCAACAACATTTACTAGAGCTATACTTTTTGACTCCGATATCACCACTGCTATGCCGTCCATCGCATCGCCCTTAAAAAGCGTATAGACGTCAACTTTTTGATTGTTCTTTTTGCTGCGCACGTTAGCTAGCTTTTCCCAACCGGGCGAATTCAACTGGCTGCGGATCTCGTCAACGCTGGCGACGCTGTATTCATTTTCGTTCTCGAAGTTATAGACACGAACATAAATGCCTCTAAGCCCGGCGATCGCTTGGGCCACTTTCTTTGCCTTCTCATCGTTCACTTTCAGAGTGACACGTTTAGCCAGCTCAAGAAGCTTGCCGTCGATATTAACCTCGACGACGTCGCGTGCCCGAGTTTCAAGTCCATTAAACTTTTCGAAATTGAGTCTTGACTCTTGTGCAAGCCCGGCTAACGCAGTAAATAGCGTAACGGCCGCTGCGATCAATAAATGAGAAATTTGTTTTTTCATAGATGTCTCCTGGAATAATTACCTATCATTCTTTGTCTGAGGGCTCTCGGCGTTCCCCACCATGTCCCGCACGATCTGCAGCTTAGAGCTGGTGATCGAAAGTGCGAGCAAGAGTTGGTTGTATGCGTGGCGTTCCTCGTCTGTTAGCTTTGGAGAGTTCTTTTTAGCAATCAACCGATTGGGAACTTTTGAATGGGACTTTATTGCTGCCCGCCGGGTTATGTGGCGGCGAAGCGATGGCTTAACAGTATCAATATCTTTCTCGCGCAGATCACTCGTAACGCCCTCCACCGGTATTTCTTCTTGGGTGGGCATGCTAGCGGTCTGTTGCTGGACCGGTCCGTTTGCCCCCAGCTCGGCCTCTGTGACGTTGATCACGACCAGGCTCCAAATGCCCGGAGCGACCACGAGAGCGACTGATGCTGCTATGGCGAGCACTAGTCGCGACCTTGAAAAAAAGCTTCGATTGGGGAAGGCCAGGACGTTTGCTGCCTGAAGCACGGGAACCCGGCTCGACTCATCTCGAAGCACGGATAACACCGCTTCCAGATGCTCTATTTCAGGATCTGACCCTGTTTTGTTCCATAGATATTCTTCGTTCATCGTTTTGCTCCTGAGATGCCAAGCTTCTCGCGTAACAAACCCATTCCTCTGTGTAAGTTGACTCGTACAGAGTCCGGTGAAAGCCCGGTCCTGTCGGCGATCTCATTGCCCGTCATACCTTCGACCAGTCTCAAAATTAGTGTTTCGCGGTAACTTTCCGGCAACGTTCGTATGGTGGTCAAAACTTCCAATGCCTCCGCCCTCTGGTCGTTTTTACCCCGAAGTTCCTCTTGCAACTCTTCGGACGGACGCGATTGGCGATAATATTCAACCGTCCGATTGCGAGTAATCATTGCCAGCCACGGCCCCACTGCACCCGGATCACGCAATGTATGAAGATTCTTGAATGCTGAAATAAAGACGTCCTGAACAATGTCCTGCACCTCGTCGTACGGGAGGCGTGAAAGTGCTATGCCATGTACGAGAGGCGAAAATCCGCGATATATTTCGCCCAATGCATCCTCATCGCCAGCCCGCGCCCTTTGCACCAGATCTGAATCAAACCGCACGCGCTCCTTTCTTGCGGGAACAGCTGGCGCGACGGTTGGTCTGAATTCCGTTGCGATCTCGGTCTGCGTCATATGGGCAGTAGGTGTTCCAACGAACATCGTAAAAGTAGAACTACGTAAACTTTCGTGTCAGGAGAGCTAACGGCAAGTATTATATGCTGTCGGTACTATAGACGTTAGCAATAAAGGAATGTTAACCGCCTGTCAATAAATGTTTGCGAAAAGGTATTTAACACAAACAGTAATTAAGACTTTTTTCCTCGAAGTTCCGTCTAAATCTCTGGACGCCGGTAGTAAAGCGTTCGTTTGATATTTTAGGTTATTATTCTCGTGAATAGGCCGCGCGAACACGAGTGAATGTTTACTAGTTTAACCGATGAGCAGCTTGTCGAACTGGCAGTTTCGGAAGACCCAAATGCCTTCGGCGAAATCGTTAGAAGGTGGGAGCGAAAAATCTTTGCTCTGTGTTTTGGTATGCTCGGCCGAGAGGATGACGCACGTGATGCTGCACAAGAAGCATTCATTGCGGCATATCGCAACCTAAAAAACTTTCGAGGCGATGCCAAAGTATCGTCATGGCTTCACCGCATCGCGGTAAACCAGTGCTTGACAACCAAACGTCGTGATAAATCACGAGCAGAGGATTATCTCGGTGCTGAAGAAGGTGCTGAAGACAGAGCTTTTACCGCTCCGACACATCTGTCGCCTCTGAGAAACGCGGAACAAGCGGAGCGCATGGCGGTCGTGAGGCAAGCGATTAGTGCCTTGCCAACGGACTTACGACAGGTGGTGGTCATGAAGGAGTTTGAAGAAATGACCTTTCAGGAGATCTCTGAAACCTTGGAACTGCCGCTCAGTACGGTCAAGAGTCGCCTTTACACAGCTCTGAAGCAGCTTAAGATGCGTCTCGAACGGACACCGCTCGAGGTGATTTAACAATAGAGAAGCCATGGTGAACAACGGTAACAACACAAATTGTAATTTACAGGATGAGCTGATCTCGTACATCTATGGTGAGATCGAAGCTGCCAATAGGGCGGCAGTCGAATCTCATCTCGTTGATTGTGCGTCTTGTACTGACGAGTTTACGGCGTTATCAAGCGCGCGACATTCGGTCTTTGAATGGCAACGAGAGACTTTTGCTAACCTTCCGACTCCAAAGATCGTCGTGCCGCTGAAAAACAGGCCGGTCGAAACACCTTCCGGTATCCTGAGCGGGATTAAAGAATGGTTCTCTATGCCGTCATGGCTGGTGCCGGCCGCGGTCCTGCTCGCAATAATTATTGGATCAGGCGTTGTCTTGTTGAGGAATGTTGATGACAGCAGCCAGCAGGTCGCGGCAAATATGGCTATTCAAAGGCCGGTGGAGCTACCCCAGGTTGTGAATAAAACCGAGGTTGCGGCGGAACCGAGTTTGACCTCGTCCCTTCCGGAACGTAATTGGGATGCGCCGCCACAAAGAACGGTCAACGGTAAACATGCTCAGCCTGTCACCCAACCAGTCCTTGCCCAACCGGCAAAAATGGCAAAACAGCCTCCGAGAGGCCCGGACCAAATAAGGCAGGCCAGAAAGGTTCCTGTTCTCGGAAATCATGAAGATGTGGACGATCGATCTCTGAGGCTTACTGACCTGTTTGATGATGGGGGAGATGACTAACAGCTTATCTATGACATTACGTAATAATATCGGAGTGTTCATCCTGTGTTTGTTATCGAGCGCCTTCGCGATAGCGCAGGCTCGACCCGGGTCCATACAAGACAACGATCTCCGTCCGATGGGAGGCCCACCGCAGGACACTCGGGCCAATGTACTTCGGCAACTGGGCCTTTCGCCATTGCAAATGCAGCAGATCCGGCGGCTGAACGTAGATCGAAAGCCACGCATGGATGCGGCACAGGCACGGTTTCGAGAAGCAAACCGCGCTCTCGATGCGGTCATTTATGGTGAACAGGTCAGTGATGTGGACTTTCAAGCTCGTTTACGGGACGTGCAGCTTGCCCATGCTGAAGTTGTGAAGATCCGTTTCACAAACGAGCTTGCTATTCGAAACATCCTTACCACCGAGCAGTTGGTGAAGTTTCGCGGGCTCCGGCAAAGATTTGCTCAAAACAATGCCGGCAATCAGCCGACTATGAACCAACGGCGTCGGATGCCCGCGCCGATGCGTCGGTTTCTAAGGCAGAATCCGCCAAAGAAGGGGCCATAAAAGTAAAATCACTATGGATTTATGACGGTCGATCTGTTCGAAGGTCGGCCGTTCTTTTGTTTGATGTTTGGTTTAGCTCCGTTATACTCTTGTCCAAACGTTCGCCGTCGCTCTCTCGATGAATCCATTTACAAGATTTCTGTTTGAACTGCAGGCCGTCACCAATCTTTTCCTGCGTTCCGTCAAGGGTCTCAGAAAGCGTCCAAGATACTTTAAAGAGATCATCGCGCAGATGGACGTCATTGGGGTGGGCTCGTTAGGCATTGTCGTACTTACGGGTTTTTTTACAGGAGGAGTTCTTATCCTACAGGCGTATCCGACGCTTCAGTATTACGGTGCGCAGAGTAATGCGGGACAAGGTGTTGCCGCCTCGCTCATTCGAGAACTGGGTCCCGTGCTTACGGCCCTTATGGTCGCCGGGCGTGTGGGTTCCGCGATCTCAGCTGAATTGGGTTCAATGGTTGTTTCTCAGCAGATAGACGCAATGCGTGCTCTCGGCACTTCACCGGTTCGAAAGCTGGTGACCCCGCGCATCATTTCGCTGCTTATCGCGCTTCCGCTGTTGACGATAGCGGCCGATATGTTTGGCTTGGTCGGCGGAGGGATAGTGGCTAAGCAGCTCTACGGTCTGGACCTGAACCTTTATATCTCCTCCGTCAGAACGGGCACTGACATCGGCGCACTCGTTGCGGGTGTCATTAAGCCGGTCGTGTTTGGTCTGATCATCGGGCTGATCTCGTG
>JBHENG010000023.1:0-11546 GCA_046262195.1 Pyrinomonadaceae bacterium
CCTTGTACGAGGCCATAGCGTCGACGACCCAATAGCTGTCGGCAACCCGGGTGTTGATGTTATTGCCGTATCGTCTGCCGACAAACCGCGGGCCAAAGCCGAAGAAGAATTTCTCCCGCCGGTACGTCGTCCAGAGATTAAACGAATTTCGCGGCGTATTTATCAGCTCACTGCCGACCTCCGCGGCCGTGTTCGACCGTACGATCTCGCTGTCGAGAAAAGTGTAGCCGGTGAAAACCTGCCAGTCCGGCGTGATATTGCCGGTCGCGCTGAACTCGACGCCGTCTATCTTCTGATCGCCGTCCAGTGTGGGCGGTTCCCCGGCGATCAGGCTCGGCGTCCGTGCATTGGTTTTTTGAACACGAAATACAGCGCCGCTGAGAAGCAGCCGATTCTGCAAAAGCTCCCATTTTGTCCCGACCTCAAACGTTCGCGTTTTTTCCGGGTCGGTTCGTACGTCGGCAGGTGAATATAAAAGCCCTTCGAGCGACGGGTTGGCTGAGGTGCCGTAGCTGGCGTAAAACGTTCCGCTCTCGACCGGCTTGAAGATCAGAGCCGCACGTCCACTCAGGATCTTATCCACACGTGCCAGCGGCACGAGAGAGTTACCTGCGACATTCACGCCCTCGACGTCGAAACGGTCCCAGCGAAGGCCGCCGACAAATTCCCATCGACGGCTGAATTTGATCGTGTCGAAAAAATATCCGGCGAACGATTTGCCCGTAACATCACCTTCTAAAGGATTTATCGTGAAAGTTCCAGTGTACATATCGTGCGGGTTCGGGTCCAACAAGGTTGTCAGCGAGTTTGGCGCGGTACGAAGTATCCGGTGATTTTTCTCGCACGAGAGGCTTGTGCCGAAAACGGCCGCATGCTGGATGCCCCCGGTCCTGAACCTGTACGTCAAGTCTGTTTGGTTGTCCCAGATATCATCATCGGTCAGCCATGAGCGCATCTCACGGGTTATGACGGTCGAGTTATTGTTGGCAAACCTCGGCGGCGTCGCTATCGAATCGCGGCGTGAATACCCATATCTGAACTGATTACGGATCGTGAGGTTGTCGTTAAACTCGTGCTCGAATCTCACCGTGAACAGCTCGGAGCGTAACTTCTCATGATCGCGGGCGAGAATGCCGTAAAACGTCGATCGCGGAACCGGGGCAGGACGGTTGCGATGTTCGACAAGTACGTTGTTGGTTGCCGGGACCCACGGTATGCCGTAATCCGAGGTGTTGTTTTGTTCGAGATAAAAGTAGCTAAACGAATATCGCGTCGGCGTGCCCAGCCCAAAGGCTATAGACGGCGCCGCTCCCCAGCGACGGTTTTGAACATCTTCACGGCCCGGGGCGTTGGCATCGTGCCCCATCAGATTGAGCCGAAATCCGATAGTGTCGCCTATCGGCAGATTCACATCCACGGTCCCGCGTTTCGTGTCGGCGTTGCCTACCATGAACGAGCCGGAAACCGAACGTCTGAGGTTCGGCAATTTGTTTACCAGATTGATCGTGCCGCCCGTCGAGCCGCGGCCCGTGAACGTCGAGCTGGGACCTTTTACAACCTCGACCTGTTCGAGATTAAATGCATCGCGCGACTGCGCGCCGAGATCGCGGACGCCGTCAACATAAATGTCGTTACGGGCGCTGAAGCCACGGATCGTGAGATTATCACCCGCCGGTGCCCCGCCCTCACCAGCCACGATCGTTATTCCGGGAACATTATTCAGCACGTCGCGTAGAGTCGTCGCCCCCTGCTGCTCGATCGTCTCCTTCGTAATAACGCTCACCGTTTGCGGTATATCGCGAAGCGGCTCGGTATATTTAGGCGACGCAACTACCGCAGTGTTTGAATTGTAGATCTCGACGCTCGCCGCCTCGGCCTGTAGGCCCAGAACAAATAGCTTGGAATCCTTGGTTGTGTAAGAGACGCCCGTCCCTTTCAGCAGTAATTCCATTGCCTGATCGACCGTAAAACTGCCGACAACGCCCAGCGATTGGATATTAAGGATTTCCGGGTTGTAAACCGTTATCTTCACACCCGCAGTTTTCTCAAAAGCTGCGATCACCGTTTCCAGTGGCCCGGACGGTATTTTGAATTCGATCTTTGCAGGCTCGCGTTCTGACCGGCCGCTGATGGTCAGCGTGTTTCCGTCTCGCTCGGCATATGCCACCGACATCGCTCGGCTGTTGCCGACTGTAAATGCCACGATGGCCCCCATTGTGCCGAGAGACACTATCCAATACCGCGGACCACGCGTTCGGCGGCCGCTTCTGTTCTTTTTCCTGCTCGCTTTTATGATCGTTTGCACTGTTACGTTTCCCTCAATTGATAAGTAACTATCGAGGCCGTCTTCGTAGAACCCGAATGGAAGCTCATTTAGATTCCTTATTGAAAACGATTTTCAAGTTCATCTATTAAATTATATGTCGGAGCGGAGGGTGTCAAGCTGGACTGGCAATTTTGAAGAGGAGAAGAAAACCGCGGTAGGAACCGGCGGTCATGATCTGGTGTTGGGTGAACTAGTTACCCGAAAAGTTTGGCGGCCGCTTCTCAAAAAAAGCTGAAACGCCCTCACGAAAATCTGTTGACCTACCCGACTCCATCTGGCACTCATGCTCGAGGTCAAGCTGTCCCCGGAGGTCGTTTGCGAACGAAGCGTTAAGCATTCGCTTGATGCGTCCAATTGCAGCGGTGGGCCCCGGCGCTAATTTCGCGGCGAGCTGGTTCGCTTCCGTCATGAGGCTCTCGGAGCTGACTACCCTGTTGATCATTCCAATGGCGAGGGCCCGCTCTGCGGCTACGGAATCGCCGGTCATGAAAAGCTCAGCTGCGACTTTTTCGCCTACGGCACGGGGCAAAAAGAATGTACCGCCGCAATCCGGCGTCAACCCGATACGGACGAACGCCTCTCGAAATGTCGCGTCCTCGCTGGCCACGATGAGATCGCATGCCAGGGCGAGGTTGGTCCCGGCGCCAGCGCAGACGCCGTTGACGGCCGCGATAAATGGTATTGGGGTTTTGCGTATTGTGCTGATCAGGTGGTGCAATGCAGCGAGCGGAGCCTCGAGATAAGCCTCGGCCCTGCCCTCCTGCTCGCCGATCGACTGCATCTCGCGAAGGTCGCCGCCCGAACAAAAAGCCCGACCGCTGCCGGTAAGGACCACAGCTCGCGCATTATCTTCGACCGCCTGCTGAATGGCCGCCGACAGGTCCTGAGTAAGCTGCTGCGAAAGTGCATTGAGCGCATCGGGACGGTTCATCGTGATCCGTGCGACACCGGCGCTCGACTCGTAAAGCACTGTTTCAAACGTCATATGGCTGTTTTTTTACACCATGCGTGCTCGCGACCGGCTCGCCTCATGACAGTCCTTACAGAGCACCGACCGGCCTACCTTTGGCTGGAATGGCACCGTATCGTGCCTGCCGCAGTGATCGCACACGATCTCAAATCGTGAGGGCGCATCGTCTCTCAAGGCTGCTTTTTTCGAACGGCATCTCGGACAACGCTGTGGGGCCATCATATTCCGTTGATAGAACATTTCCTGATCTTTTTCACTAAAGGTAAAGATCTGTTTGCACTGAACACACGGAATTTCAACATCCGGCATAGCGTCATCTCCTATTGAGTTCTACTTACGTCTTGGACGCCAATCTTATCACAGGGAGGCTCAGCGGTTTAGCTCGGCCAAGTGGTTTTTGACAGTTTCGCCAAGAGTTTCGAGATTGTAACCGCCCTCGAGGCACGAGACGATCCGGCCATCGCACGCGTCGTCAGCCCATTGCTTAACTGTGCGCGTCATCTCGTCAAAATCACCGTCCTCAAGCAGTAGCTGCCCGAGCGGGTCCGTCAGATGTGCGTCGAATCCGGCCGAGATCATCACGAGATCTGGACGAAACTTTCGCGATATGTCTTCTAACGCGCCTTCGAACATGCGTTTTTGTTCCATTGCCGGCGTCCGGGCCTTTACCGGAATATTCAGCGTGGCGCCGAGACCGCGTCCGTGCCCTGTCTCGCCGCGGCTGCCCGAGCCCGGATACCACGGATATTGATGCATCGAAAAGAAATAAACACTCGGGTCGTCGTAAAAGATCCCCTGCGTTCCATTACCGTGATGAACGTCCCAGTCGATAATAGCGACGCGATCGATCTCTTTGTACTGGTTCTGCGCGTATCTCGCCCCGACGGCTATCGTGTTGAACAGGCAAAAGCCCATGGCGTTTTCGGCCGTTGCATGATGCCCGGGCGGCCGCACAGCTACAAACGCATTATCGGCCTCGCCTTGCATGACGGCATCCACGGCGGCACATGCCGCGCCCGAGCAGTAAAGCGCCACGTCAAACGACTTCATCGATATGACCGTGTCGGCATCCAGACGGCTGAGCCCGTCGCCGAATGCATGCTCGACACGCTTGAAATGCTGCGGTGTATGCGCCGCTTGTATGGTGCCCTTCGACGCCTTTTCCGGCGTTATCTCATGCAGGCTGTTCCAAAGCTCCGTGTTGCCTTGCAGGGCATTCATCACAACCTCATACCTCGCCGGCATCTCCGGATGGCCGGGCCCCGTTTCATGTTTCAGATAGATCGGGTGATGAACGATGGCCGTCGTCATAAATGTAATGTACCGCAGGGAGCGCCCCTTGCAGAGTTCGAAAGACAGATTACGTAACGAAAAAAGGCCGGTGCTCCCGGCCTCTAATCGTCTAATGCGCGTGATGGACTATTTTAGCGGATCTGCGTTTCGTATGCTGTCCTGACACGGATCTGCTGGTTGCGAGCCAGCCGGACGTGTTTGCCGCGATCTATCACCACCGCACCCACGCCGAAGGCGGCGCCAACGCTCGCACCGACAGCAGCGCCGACTGGGCCGCCGACAGCCCCACCGATGATGAGCCCGGCGCCGGTCGCGCCGCCCACCTTGATGGCGTCACGTTTAAGTGAGCTTTTGCCGAGGGCTGTGCCTTCGGTATCGACGCGGCGAATGTTGTCGCCTTTGATAGCCATTACTTCGGTTAGGGTGCCGCTAAAATTGCTCCACCGGTTATCGTCAAGCATGATGCGGTCAAACGAGAGCAGCAGCTCAGAGTGCCGCTTTAGACGGCCGGGCTTACGCGACTTTGCAACACGACCCTCGACGATCGCGCCGGCAAGCTCGGACGGCGACACAACCCTTGCCGTGAACTTCTCGCCTTCGCGACTCGTTTCAGTCGAGAGGTCGCCCTGCAGCTCAAGCATGATCTCCGTGTCCCGCGGGATAATGGTGGTGGCGCCGCTAGCCGAGGCGGGCGTATATGGGCCGGCCTGGCCGCTCATCTGGATAGGCTGAGCTGTGTCGGAATCGCTGCTGTTAGCGGCCGAATCGTTATCGATCTTCGCGGGGGTGTTATCGATTATGAAGGCAGTGTTTTGGGGCTGAGCCGGCTGCTCGTCAGGGTCTGGGGTTTTCACATAGCCGCGCAACTTCAAATTTGAAGGCAGTGCGGACTCGAATGACCGCCGCTCAAAGCCGGTACCGTATCCCGCCTCGAAACCCTGCTGGTAAGCGTCACGATAATCTTCCCTGGAGCCGTACTCGCCGTTAAATGCGCGGTCAGCCTTTGCGTATTCACTGTGCCGCGAATAGTTTTTGCCGGCCCCGTCGATGGTGTCGCGGTAACCCGCCATATAACCGTCCGAGTAGCCGGTTCGGTAACCCTTCTGCAGTGCCGCCTGGACGTCCTGGGTTTGTGCGAAAACTGCTGCGGGCACGAACACGGAAAACGCAAAACCGCTTAACAAAACGCTTAAAAAGGCCAGACCTGTATAATTGCGTAGCTTCATTTATTCTCCTATTATTGACGCCGGACCCGGCAAGAAATGTGCTGACAGTTTCTGTTTATACACCATTGCCGCATGGCTTACAACAGTTTTATTATTTTCCGGGGCCGCTCGACGGGGTTAAATAACCGCTTAAGTAATAAAAAAAGCAGCAAGCGAACGCGCCTTCTGCCAGTACTTCCAAAGGGAATGTTCGGGAGATATCATCCGGCCTTTGTCGAACTTACATCTCGTCTTTGAGACTTCGTGAGGACCTGATCCTGATCTGGCCCTGGGTGTCGATTCTAAACTTAGCTCCGCCGTTCCCTATGCGGTATTTACTGAGATCTTCGTTACCGCCCACTTTTGTGAGTGCTATGCCTTCGCCCCTGATCTGACTGCAATTGGACAATAGATCGGCCGAGGCGTTGTCAGGCAGCGTAAGCCAAACCGATCCGCTGTCCGTCTTCGCCACAAGCTTTTTAAAATCTCCTTCGAGACTGATCATTCCTTCCTGAGTCGTAGCATCGACCTCGCCCCTGAACCCGATCACGCGGATGCGGCCGTCCTCGTTCGCTACATGCAGCAACCCATCAGCATCACGAACGTTGATCGACTCTTGTCCCCCTACCAGGTTAACGTCACCGGAAACCCCGTCGACCCGTATTTCACCGCCGGCCATGATCTTGAGATTCGATTTAACCGGGACAAAAACCTCGACCCGTACCCGATTGAGGTCGCTATAAGGTTGACCATCCGAAACCGGCGCCCGGCCATTTTCTATCCTGACCGCAACGGCCGTCTCGGTATTTTCCTCCGTGACGCGCAGCGGTGTGCGACGGATGGGGTCTGAAAACTGGGTCGCCCGGTACTCGACTTCAGACCTGTCCCAGCCCTTAACGGCGACAGAACATGCTTTTGCATCTATCGTTACCGTGGGTATTCCTTTTACGGAGAAGGTGCGGATTTTTCTAGTGATCTGTGGGAGCTGCCGAAAGATAATGGCGTCAATTATCTTTGGACCCATTGCCTGCTGCGCCATCTGAAAGTCCTTCATTTTTATCTTCAGCTCGTCTGGCAACACCGGCATTGTCCCGTCCCTGAAAGCATTCGCGGCGGCGATCGATGGCGGAGGACCTACCTCTTTAATATGTACTGGAACGTTAGGCAGCTTAACATGAGCGTCGGCAATGGCTTTACGGTGGGCCACTTGAGCACGGTCTTTTATCGCTTTCGAAACTTCCTTTTTCAGTCTCGCTGATTTGAATGCTACATCCTCCCCGCCGTCCCAATCCTCATCATCCTCGGTTTTTTGCGGCAGCATATTCACGGCCGGGCTAAGACTTTTCCCGTCGTTCTTACGGCGAATTGATAGCCCGCCGTTAACGCTGTTGAGTTTTATCTGAACATCGCCGCTCCCGAGACGGCCGAATAGATCGCATCCGACATACTTGCCCTTACGCACCGGCAATCCAAAATCATTTGTGATGTTTCCATTCAGCGAATCTGCTTTCACGGTGGCGTTAGCATCGGACGGGATCTGCAGGTTGACACGGCCGTTCACCGAATCCAGAGTAATGGCCATTCCGGTTTCCAGGGGGTCAAAATCAGCATTCACCTCGCCGTTCACAGTTGAGAGCTTTGCTGTACCGCGCACCCGTGACGCGATTACTGATCCGTTAACGGTTGAAACGTTGGTTACATTTGAAAAATTGTACACTGACACCGATCCGTTTACGGTCTCAACCTGGTTCAGCACGGCGGTCCGCGGTACCATGAGGCGGTATTCGACGTTAAGATTGCCGTTTTGGTTCTGCCAGCGATTACCGGCCGGGTCCTTTTTCCAGTCGCCATAGTCGGTCACTACGGTGAACCGATCGGGCCTTGCATCGACCCTTACCTCGATCTCCGCCAGCCGCTCTTTTGTGTCAGCAACCTTGGTATATTCAAGCTTGACCTCGTTCCGATCCCAACCCTGGATCGTGATCGAGCCGTCGACGTTCGAAACCATAACGCGGCCTTTGGCGTTCAGCGAGTAGGTTTGCTCAAATGTCTCCCGCTGTTCCATAACCGCCGGTTTTGCCATTGGAACTGGCGTGCTTTGCGCCCGGGGCTCGAGCCCCAACAGCGGATCTCCCTGTGACGAGAACATAAGCCCCGCGAAAACGATCGAATATAACCAACTCATAATTGCGTCTCCTTACGTCAGCAGGATCTCATTTGAGAATTTTCCTGTATCTATGAGCAAAACACCGGCCGTTTTGAATTTATGACACCTTTTTTGGCTCGGAGCACAAAGTCCCGGTAGTGATCGGACCACCCCAGTATATGTTAAACTTTTGACGAACCGGACCCCTCCTCGACATACATGCGGAGCATTTCATCAAGGCGTATGTTAGTATCAACGTTTTCGTTTTTTCGAAGCTAATACCTGATCCTCTACCGCCCGCAATACATGATAGAAAGGGAAACAGTACCGCTGATGCTATCCGAAGAAATACACCATTCGATCGCCGACGCGGACGATATGGAACAGGTCTGGGACGAGCGGATCGAGGTCGCGGACGTTTGCCGCAATCTCATTGCACATCCCGGCCAGATCATCACGCGCTGGAATTGGAAGGCGGCCATGATCGGCGCCGTCCTCCGTGCCTCGTTTTACTTTACCGTTTATCAGGCGAGCCGCGAGAGCTGGCTGGTGACCCTCACGGCGGTCTCCGTCGAGCTTGCGTTTCGCTTTATTACAACCGGTATGGCCGGTGCGGTCGTACAGTCATTTCGACGAGCGAGACCCGTCTGGCTGGCTAATGTTATCGTTTCTATCTCGCTGCCGGCGTTTAGTCACACGGTCGAATTCGTCACCCACTACGCCCAGGAACGCTACCTTTACGATATCTTTGCCGCTTCCGAAAACAGTGTGGCCCGGCAGCGGGCGTTTGCCGTGTCGGTGCTCTTCTCTGTCATCTCGGCACTCTTCAATCTCTTTGCAATGAAACATGGCGTCCTGCTCGTCGGTGCTGGCGACGAGACGAGATCGTTGATGGACGACATTAAGCGTCTGCCGCGGATGGTGGGCGAGTTCACCGCCTTCCTGCCTGTACTGATCTCGAAATACCTCGAGGATGGCCGTATCTTGAATGCTCTCGTTACCTTTGTCGGCTTTGGAATTGCGGTAGGTACGGTACTCGGCACCGTTCGCACCAAATGGCAGTGGGCTTGGAGGACGGCATTAGGAGCTTGGAGCATACTGCTCTTTGCCGTGCTGCTGACCCTTTTTGTGAGACATATCATGAAACGAAAAGGCACAATGTATCGAAAGCGCTACTACTAAACATCGTTTCTCCGGACGCTTTCATGCACCTTTTGAATGTTAGAACTCGTTCTTGCCAACTTAAAGGTCCGCCCCTTTCGAACGCTTATAAGCATCATCGGCGTTGCTCTTGGCGTCGTGCTGGTCATCCTTTTCACAGGGCTCGCCCGCGGCATGACGAACGACATGGCAAAACGCGCCGCCAACTGGAAGGCAGAGATCATCTTTACCCGCCCGGGGGCGATGGAGCCCACGAGTTCGAATGCCTCGTTGAATATGGGCTATGTTCCGCGGCTCAAAGAGATCACGGGTGTCCAGGCCGTAGTGCCGGTGATCCGCGATGTCACATCCGATCCGAGAAGCAGCTGGGGTATCAAGTGGCTTGAGGGGGTCGACTGGGAGCCTTTCGCCGAGATGAATGGGATCGGTATCGTTGAAGGACGGCCGCCGAAAGCAATCGACGAGATCGTCGTCGATCAGCGTCAGGCTCAGGACGACGGCCTGAAGGTGGGTGATCCGTACGAGCTTTACGGCGGAAAACATTACACGATCACCGGTGTGTTTGCACCGCCATCCGGTGCCCGCATCAAGCTCTCGCTTGCCGGCATACAGGACGCTCTGCAGACGGACAAATGCACTTACATCCTCGTAAAGGTCGTGGACGGCGCCGATCCCGCCGCTGTCGCGGCAAGAATAAACGAGGTCCTGCCCGGCAATAAGATCGACTTGACCAGCGAGATGATCACGGATGCTCAGGATCGCATTCCGGGATTGAATACATTTCTACGCGTCCTCGTTATCCTGGGAGCGTTGGTCAGCACGATCTTTGTTTTGCTCTCGATGTATACGACCATCACCGAGCGGCGAAAAGAGATCGGCATTCTCAAATCGCTCGGCGCCTCTAAATCTTTCATCGTAAGCACCATCGAGGGCGAGGCCTTTATGATCGGCATCCTGGGTGTGGTGATCGGCTTTTTGGTGGCGTTCGCGGCCTCGTATCTCATCAGCCGTGAATTTGGCCTGACATTCGAGTTCAGCCGCGGTTGGGTCTTGACCGCAATCGCGATCGCCGTGGGCGGTAGCCTGCTCGGAGCCCTCTATCCCGCCTGGAAAGCGTCAGGTATCGATCCCGTCGACGTGATGGTGAATGAGTAGTCAGTTATGTCTTGGTCGGATCGAATACCTTTAAATAAGGCAGGCGTTTAAAGTCTGTGTCGGCAGTAGCGAGGGCCGCACCCCGGTTCATTGCTAGTGCGGCGAGATGGGCATCCATCACGAGGTTCCCAACAAATTTGTGCTTCTTCATGACGTCGGCAACATCGGCGAAGTGCGTAGAGCTCGGTAGCGGGATGTTCACGTGGGGGTGGTTTAATAGATCGTCCACAAAGTGAGCGGCCTGATCGATCGGTAGTGGAGGATCGAATACCTTCGCGTTCGTGGATATCCGCAGAAACGACAGTATCGTGGTCTCGCAAATCATTACGCTATGTGCGGAGTCGTTTAATATATCGACCAGCCATTTAGAGACCGCCTTATGTTGAGGGCTCGCGGCCATTTTGGCGTATATCAATATGTTGCTGTCGAGCAGATAAAGCATCAGCTATATCTCGTCTAGCAGTGTCTCGATTTCTGCGGTTGTAACGCCTTCCGCTAGCCTGGATTTGAAGCCGTTTATCCTGAATTTCGTGCCTGGCCTCTGCTCATCCTTCTTTATCCCTTTTCTTATCAGATCGTTTACCAGGTTTTTTTCTTTGAGCGCCTTATTACTTGCCAGCTTCTGCTCGATATAGTCGGCCACATCCGCTTAAAGAGTGAGGGTAGTGCGGCGTGTTCGTCTGTTGCTAAGGGTTTTTGAGTCCATATTAAGATGGTATCACCCAAGCTAGCACAAGTCACTACTTTCATGTTTTGATGCAAAGTGGATAAGTAAGCACCTGCTTTAAGCGCAAATTTCCCTCTCCGTCCCAAAAGTCTTGCCTTTCATTAAAGGGTAGATTAACCTGTAATATCGTTTCATCTCTGCAACGCAGTGCTGAAACAGCTACATTTGTATGGGACATCTGAGCCTGGTAAAAAGCCTGTCGCGCCTCCGGGAGGAGCAAAAATATTCAGAAGAGGTCCTGCTCGAGTCTGCGGGAGTGGCTTTTACCAGGGGCTCTGTGGCCGAGATCGCGGGAGATGCGAGCTCGGGAAAAACGAGTCTTTTGCTCTCGCTGCTTTCCAAATTGACCTCCGTCGGTGAGATATGTGCGGTAGTTGACTCGGCCAACAGCTTTGACCCATGTTCAGCATATCTGTCGGGTGTAAAGCAGGAAAATCTGCTGTGGGTGCGGTGCGGCGGTGATTTGGAAAAGGCTTTTATGTCCGCTGATTACCTCGTCCAGGCAAAGGGGTTCGGGGCCATCTGGCTCAACCTGAACGCTCTGCCGCAGAACAAGCTGCGGC
>JBHENG010000023.1:11556-34179 GCA_046262195.1 Pyrinomonadaceae bacterium
GCTTGTGCCAAAGACATACTGGTACCGCTATCGCAACCGGATAAAAGACACGCCGACATTGTTTCTGGTAACTGCCGAGGAACCCGTCACCGGCTCGGCGTCACAGCAGTCGTTTGTTTTTGAGCGCGAACGCACCGTCTGGTCCGGCAGCGGCCGTTTCAAATTGCTGCGTGAGTTTCACTTGAAAATGAATTCTCGAAAAGGCTCGTACGGACCGCCGCTCAGATCAAAAATCGAGTTTGATTACACCGATGTTTAGCAGGTTTTACTTTGACTTTGTGAGTGTGCAGAGGCTCGCACGCAGAAAGGCTCCATTGCAGAAGCCCGCACGCAGTAAGGGCGCCCGCTGCTCTGATCAAGCCCGGACTGCTTAGTGGCCACCCGCCGTTGGCTTCATACTTCATTGGGTGACGAGGGCGCCCTTACTGCGTGCGGGCTTCTGCACTATCTGTGCCATATACAGAAATGTACGAATGAAAAAACTTTCTAGCACACATAAAACCCGCCCTCGGCTCTACGCCTGCATTATCTCGGCCGAGGCAAAAGAGAACAGGGACGAATTGCTCTCGATCGCCCAGCGGTTCTCTTACGGCATCGAGATGCTCGAGGACGGAGTTTTATTTTCGGTAGCCGGTCTCGAAAAGCTTATCGGCGATGCGGATGAGATCGCACGCCGCATAATCGACGATCTTAAAACACACGAGGTGTCCGGCAATGTCGCGGTGTCAGAGACCGTCGACTCAGCGCTGCTGCTTGCCCGTCAAAAAAAGGGCCTCAATCATACCGTCGCCTCACCCAACGAGTTTCAAAAGCTGCCGCTTAGAAATCTTGGTATCGAAAACGACTCGCTCGGCATTTTTCACGACCTGGGCATAAACAACATCGAGCAGCTGCGTCAGATACCCGCCGACGACCTAATCAACCGTTACGGTCGTGAGTTTCAAAGGGTCCTCGATGTTATAGATCAGCGTGACAGCAGCTTTTTGACCCCCAATGTCAAAGAGAGCAATGTCGCATGGAAATATGATCTCGATTTTGCCGTGGACGATTTTCAGCAGCTGATATTTCTTATCAACCACGGTCTCGACAACCTGCTCGGCCAAGTCGAGCATTACGAGTTTAGCACGGAGCAGCTCGATCTGTCGTTCAAGCTAACCAATAAAACCGAGCGAAGTTATGAGATAAAAACGTCTTTCCCCACGCTCGCCAAAACGTTCTGGCTAAAGCTCATCAACCTTCGCGTGTCTCTCGACCCGCCTGATGCGGCGATCACTGTGGTGAATGTTGTTGCACATTTCACAAAGCCGCGGCCGGGCCAGCGTGGCATGTTTGCCGCCTCGCGACCCGAGCCTGAGAGCCTGCTTTTGACCGTAAATAAGCTCAAAAATCTGGTCGGTAAAGACAATGTCGGCGTTCCCGTCCTGGTGGACGAAAGGCTGGCCGAGCCGTTCACCCTCGACGCAGACCGGATACCCCAGGGCAAAGAAACGCTTGAGGCGCATCACGAGAACGCGATCATCGCGTTCAGCTACTTTCACCCGCCGATCCGGGCTGAGGTGCTGGTGCGTGATGGCCGCCTCATGTTTATCAAAACGCAGTTTTTCAGCGGCCGCGTTACCGAGTACAGCGGCGTCTGGCGGGCCAATTCCAAATGGTGGGACAGGTCCTGGAAGACTCAGGAGTGGGATGTTGAGGTCGAAAACAAAGGCATCTACCGCCTGTGCAAAGTGGATAAGGAATGGTTTTTGGCCGGTGAATAGTGAATAGTGAATAGTGAGGAGGTGAAAAAGTTTAAAAGTGAAAAGGTGAAAAAGTGAATAGTGAATCGTGAATAGTGAATCGTTTGCTTACTGCTTACTGCTCACTGACCACCGACCACTGACCACTGACCAGCGACCACTGCTCACCGCTCACTGCTCACTGCTTACTAAAAGATGTCTTTCTGCGAACTCCACACAAGATCAGCTTTCAGCTTTCTCTCGTCCGGCTCACAGCCCGAGAGCCTGGCGGGCCATGCGGCCGATCTTGGAATCGGCACGGTTGCCTTGCTCGACCGCGATACCGTTGCGGGTGCCGTGCGGTTTCATTTTGAGGCACGCGAACGCGGCATAAAGCCGATCATCGGCGCCGAGATCACGATGGACGACGGCAGCCTCTTGCCGCTCGTGCCCATGGACCTCCGCGGCTATCAAAACCTCAGCCGCCTCATAACCACCATCAAATTACGCCACAAAAAGGGCGAGCATTTCGCCACACGCAGGGATATCGAGGACCACTCGGCCGGGCTGCTCTGTTTTACGGGCGGTGCCGACGGGTTCATTCACAACAGCGTAAAGAACGGCACGGCCCTCAAAGATGCGGCCTGGCTCAATTATGTTTTCGAGCGCCGTCTCTATGTCGAGCTGCAGCGGCATTACCTGCGTAACGAAGAGGCGATAAACCAGACGCTGCTCGGCATTGCTCACAAGCTCAGACTTCCCTACTTCGCGAGCAACGGCGCCTATTATGCAAATGAGCTTGACCGTGAGCTTTTCGACGTTTTTACCTGCATCAGGAACCACTCGACGATCTACAAGGCCGGCAAGCTCTTGTCCGAGAACAGCGAACGCTATCTCAAACCGCACACCTTGATGCTGCAGCTTTTTGAGGACATTCCCGAGGCTGTCGAGATCACGGGTGAGATCGCATCGCGAATAAATTTCTCGATGGACGAGCTTGCCTATTCATTTCCCGACTATTCGCCTCCGCCCGGCGAGACCGTACAGTCACATCTCAGAAAGCGTGCCGAGGCGGGGGCCCGCGAGCGATACCGTCATAAGAAACAGGAGATCCGTAACCAGGTACAGGGACGTCTCGACAAAGAGCTGGCCGTTATCGAAAAGAAACAGCTCGCCGGCTATTTCCTCGTCGTAGGCGACATCTCGGATTACTGCAAGCAGGAAAAGATCCTCTCGCAGGGCCGCGGGTCGGCCGCTAACTCGGTGGTCTGTTACGCAATGGGCATCACGGCCGTCGAGCCCATAGAGAACAAGCTTTTGTTCGAGCGGTTCCTATCGGAAAGGTACGAGCAATATCCTGACATCGACATCGACCTGCCCTCTGGTGACGACCGCGAAAAGGTGATCCAGCAGGTCTATGCGCAATATGGCGAGCGTGGCGCCGGCATGACCGCAAACGTCATTTCGTATCGCGGCAAATCTGCTATCCGCGAGGTGGGCAAGACGTTCGGATTCGACCCCGACACGCTCGGCGACCTTTCAAAGATCAATTCTCATTACGAGACGTTTCGCGGTGAGGAGCTGGACCGGCGTTTGCGCGAGGATGGCTTTGACCCCTCAGACAATATCCGGCTGCAAAAATTTAGCGAGCTTTATACACGGATCCTCGATTTTCCGCGGCACCTCGGTCAGCACTCGGGCGGCATGGTCATCTCTCTAGGGCGGCTGGACGGCATAGTCCCGCTCGAGCCCGCATCCATGCCCAACCGCAACATCATCCAGTGGGACAAGGACGATTGTGAGCGTCTCAAGATCGTAAAGGTCGATCTGCTCGGCCTCGGCATGATGGCGGTCCTGCGCGACTCGATCACGCTCATTCGCGAGCAGCACGGCAAGGAGCTCGATCTTTATCAGATACCAAATGACGACCCAGGGGTTTACGAGACCCTGCAACGAGCGGATACGGTGGGTATGTTCCAGGTGGAGAGCCGTGCGCAAATAGCGTTTCTGCCTAGGTCAAAGCCCCAAACGTTCTATGACATCGTCGTCCAGGTGGCCATCATTCGCCCCGGCCCTATCGTTGGCAACATGCTCAACGCGTACATAAAACGCCGGCAGGGCGAGGAGGAGATCGAGTATATACATCCCAAGCTCCAGCCCATCCTCGAGCGCACCCTCGGTGTCCCACTCTTTCAGGAACAGCTGCTAAAGATCGCAATGGACATTGCCGATTTCAGCGGCGGCGAAGCCGAGGAGCTGCGGCGCGCGATGGGCTTTAAGCGGCCCGACCGGCGGATGGAACAGATCGAGATAAACCTGAGGGCCGGCATGAGCCGCAACAAGATTGGCGAAAAGACCCAGGACATGATCGTCACCTGCGTAAAAGCCTTTGCAAACTACGGCTTTCCCGAGTCTCACGCATTCAGCTTTGCCCTGCTGGCGTACGCCTCGGCCTATTTTATCGCCCATTACCGCGCCTGTTTTATGACGGCGATGTTCAATAGTTACCCTCTCGGGTTCTATTCAGCCGCGACGCTTGTTAAGGACGCCCAGCGGCACGGGCTACATTTTCTGCCGCTGGACATAAACGCCTCTCAGTATGCGTTTACGGTCGAGGAAGTAAATAATGAAAAGCAGGTCAGGGTCGGGCTGAAATATGTTAAGGGCCTACGCACCGATGTCGGCGAGCTGGTAGTTGCCGAACGCGAGAAAAATGGCCATTACACCAGCGTAGACGACCTGGTAAAGAGGGTCCCCGAGCTCAACAAACGCGAGATCCGTGCCCTCAGCATGGCCGGTGCGTTGAATTTTGATAACACCATCCACCGGCGTCAGGCCTTGTGGGAGTCGGAGCTCGCTATTCAAAAACCCGGGGATCTGTTCGAAAGTGTCGGCAGCCCGCACGTAGGTAACGGCTCTGTTACAGATCTATCGCTTACCGCTCCATATCTCCAAAAGATGGACGGCCTCAAGCTGGTAGAGGCGGATCTGAAAAAGACCGGCATCTCCATCGGCAAACACCCGATGGCCTTTATTCGCGAGGACCTCAACAAGCGCGGCATTTTGACCGCCATGCAAATGAAAGCAGCACCGCCTCGAGAAATAATCTCTGTGGCAGGCGCCGTCGTCATCCGCCAGCGTCCGATGACCGCGAAAAAGGTCGTGTTCCTTACGATGGAGGACGAGACAGGTCACTCAAATTTTGTTGTCATGCCCGACACGTTCGAAAAATTTCGCACCATCATCAACCAAAACGATTTCCTCATCATCAGGGGCATCGCCGAGGAACGCGGCATGGTCAAGGCACTGTATTTTGAGCCCATCTTCAAGTTCGACCACGAGGTGGTGACACATGATTTTCGCTAAGGATACCACCTACGGACGCCCGCATAAAACGCAGCCGAGCTCTATGCAGAAGCCCCCACTCAGTAAGGGCTCCTCTTTGCAGAAGCCCGCACGCAGTAAGGGCGCCCGTTGCTCTATCAAGCACGAAGGCCGCTTCAAAAGCTGTGCGATCGGCTCTTTGCTACGTGGTGTGTCGAGGGCGCCCTTACTCCGTGCGGGCTTCGGCATTTTTTGCAAAAGTGATGGACAAATGGCATCATCCCGTCCGAGACGAACGGGAAACTGCCATTGAGGACAGATAATAACCCCCATGCCAAGCTGGCAGGCCAAATGCTTTAACCTAGCGGTCAAGACGCTCATCCGGCGGCGCCGCTGGGGCAGGGACGATACCGGCGTAGCGAGACGTGCGAGGCGGCTGTTCGGTGCAATGCCCGCTTACCAATGGCTTAGAACGCGCGGGTTAAAGGTGACTCCGGTCTCGGACGAGGCCGTCAAGGGTGAATGGGTCGCGACCCACAGCGCCGACGACGGCGTCATAATGTACATCCACGGCGGGGGATTCGTCGCATGTTCGTCGGCGACTCATCGTCCGATCACGGCCGCGCTTGCCCGCCTAGGCAAACTCCGCGTCTTTGCCATCGACTATCGCCTTGCACCTGAACATCGCTACCCGGCGGCCGTCGAAGACCTGCTTAAAGGCTACCGATGGCTGCTTGCCGGCGGTCATTCGCCTGAAAGAATCACGATCGCGGGCGACTCGGCCGGCGGATCGCTTGTACTGAGCCTGCTGCAAAAGCTCAGAGACAAGGGCGGGCCAATGCCCGCCTCCGGCGTGTGTTTTTCGCCCTGGACAGACCTTACCGGAACGGGAGAAACGGTCCGATCAAATGACGGCAAATGCGCGATGTTCCGCCCTGAGAATATGGCGGAGTTCGCAAAGGCCTATCTGGGTTCCGACGCCGCGGCCGTCCCCGATGCCGCGCCGTTTTCGGGTGAGTTCAGCGGGATGCCGTCGATGCTGTTTCAGGCGGGCTCCACCGAGCTGTTACTCGACGATTCGCGGCGGGTGCACGAAAAGATACTGGCCGCAGGCGGGGAAAGTGAGCTAGAGATCTATGAAGATGTATTCCACGGCTGGCAGATGCTCGACGGCATCGTGCCCGAGGCGCGCACGGCGCTGACCAGCGCCGCCAAGTTTATCCGGCGCTCGATGATTCTATAAGCCGCCCCCGTCACCCATGAGGCATATAACCGACGGCAGACCTAGACTCGACTTGTTCAGAGCAATGGGCGCCCTTACTGCGTGCGGGCTTCTGCATTTTTCGAAGAGCCCATGTCCACGACGACACCGGCGTTCTTAACGAGCAGCCTGAGACACCCGTCTGAGTGTCTGCCCGCCGGTTGTCAGGCTCACGACGTCGCCGTTGACGGGGCTCAATTGAAAGGTGACCAGCCCCTCGCCCAGCCACGGTTTGCTCCAGATGGCGTGAAAGGTGTCGATGTGGCGATGATCGAGCTCGGCCGATAGGTCTTTGGCCGCGATCAGACGCAGCTTTCCGTCAGCAAATTGCACCTCTACCGTCCCGTAAAAAGGATCGCTATACCTGCCCGCGTATGACGCAAGCGGCAGGCTCGGTTTGGAATTCGGCAGCCGGCGAGCCATTTGCGCGGCAGCCTGTTTCTGGCTCTCGGCCGTTATCCCATCGTACAGCACCTTAAACTCGGCGCTCCAGTCGCGCCCGCGTTCGTCGTTAAACCCGAACATATCAAACACCTTATACATCAGCGCGTGACGCACCTCGGCGTGTTCCAGATTGCCAAAGACGTACACGCCGACTTTCTTGTCGCGCAGTAGTCCCACGATGGCAGTTCGCCCCGCGAGACTGCCCGTATGAAAATCGACCTTCTCGCCCCTGTAATCGTGCTGAAACCACCCAAGCCCGTATGTCGTCCATTTGGGCTTTGTGATCCGAAAGGTAGGATAAAAAGTCGCGGGCAGAATGACCTGGGGCCGAAACAGCTCGTTCATCGTCGCGGCATTCAGCAGGGGTTTTCCGCTTGCCGTCGTATAGCCGAGCAGGAACCTTACCCAGATACCCATATCGTCGGACGTCGACCAGACCGCACCCGCGGGGGCGATCGTGTCCGCATTGTGCTCCGGGATCACCTGCATCGTGCCCTTGATCTCAAAATGTGAAGCCGTTCGGTTCGGGTACTTCTCGGTCGATTTGAGCGTTGGAAATGTGTTCTTCATCCCAAGCGGACCAAACACGCGTTCCGTCATAAACCGCTCCCACGGCATGCCGCTCACCTTTTCGATGACTTTGCCGGCTACCAGGTACATTGAATTTTGATACACAAACCCGCCCCTCAGCGGGTATGCGGGGCGAGCGTACTGCATCCTACGTATTGCTTCCTCGGCGGGCAGCTCGGCCGTCCTGGACCAGAGAAAATCTGTGGAGGCTAAACCCGAATTGTGCGTAAAGAGGTCTCGCACGGTGAGCTGGCTCGTCACGAAAGGATCGGCTATCTTGAAATCCGGCAGGTGGTCTGTGACCTTATCATCCCAATCGACCTTTCGCTCGTCAACCAATATTCCCATCGCGACCGCGGTCATGGCTTTGGTGGTCGACATCGCACCGAACAGCGTCTGGTTATCGACTATATCGGGTTTGCCGAGCTCGCGTATGCCGTAACCTTTTGACAGCAGGACCTTGCCGTCCATTACTACCACGACCGAGAGGCCCGGCACCTTCCACTCCTTCCGTGCTGCCTCGACATATCTGTCAAAAGCATCCACGCTGTCCTGCGCCAGCGCCGCCGTCGTCAAGGCAAGAACCAACACCACAGCGACAAAAGTTTTTCTTACCTGTCTCATATTCTTTTCTCTACCTGACCTTACCCGGCCCCCACAATGCGCGGCCCGCGAACTTGCCCGTGTGCTCTCCATTTTTCAGCATCGGCACACCATTCACAAAAACATCCCTGACGCCGACGGCGTACTGGTGCGGCTTGTCGAACGTCGCTTTATCGGCAATGGTCGCCGGGTCAAAAATAACGATGTCGGCAAAATAGCCTTTTTTCAAAAGCCCACGTCGGTCGAGGCCCAGATTCCCTGCCGGCAAACCAGACAGGCGCCTGACGGCCTCCTGCAGCGATATGACCTTTTCCTCGCGAACGTACTTTCCGAGCAAGCGTGCGAATGTGCCGTATGCACGCGGATGCGGGCTAGATCTCAAATAATTGCCCTCGGCGGCGATCGAGCTTGCGTCCGAACCGAACGACACCCACGGGTATCGCAGCTGTTTTTTGACGTTTTCCTCGCTCATCATAAAGTAGATCGTTCCGATGTTGCCGTTATTCTCTATCAGAAGGTCGATGATCGTATTTTGCGGGTCGGTGCCGCGCATTTTAGCAATCTCATCGAGCGTCTTTCCGATCAGCGGCCTGAAATCGTCGCTGCCGAAACTGATCAGCAAAAGCTTGTCGGGCGACCCCGCCAGCAGCAGCATGTTTTCCCACTCGTTGGTGGGCTTACGCATCTCCTGGATGATCCGTTTTCGAGTTTCAGGATCCTTAAGACGCTTTATGAGTGCGGCGTTTCCACCATCCTGCGTCCGAGGCGGTAAAGTCGCGGTCAGCCCTGTGCCGCCGGCTATGTAGGTATACATATTTGCCGTGATCTTGTGACCATCCTTTCGCGCCCTCTCGACCTTTGCGAGCACCTGGTCCATCTTTGCCCAGTTGTCGCGTCCGCTCGCCTTCAGGTGATATATCTCGGCTGGAATATTTGCTTCTCTCGCTATGCGCAAAAGCTCGTCGACCGCCTCAATCAGCTGGTTGCCCTCACTACGCATGTGCGAGATGTATTTGCCTTTGTATTTCGCGGCTACCTTGGACATCTCGATCAGCTCTTCGGTTTTGGCAAAGAACGCCGGGGGATATATCAGCGAGGTACCGATGCCGAGCGCACCGCGTTCCATCTCGTCGCGAACTATCTCGCGCATCTGCTGCATCTGCTCGGGGGTTGGCTGTTTATCCTCGTTGCCGATCACGTTGAGCCGCACCGTGGTCGCGCCGATATATGACGCCACATTTTGCGACACGCCTTTTTTCTCCAGGAAAAGCAGGTATTCCGAAAGCGTGCACCAGTCACTGCCCGGCCGGCAATCCTTAACAGGACCCATAGACGTTCCCTCGCCAAAGATCTGCGTCGTCACACCCTGCTTTAGCTCGCTCAACGAACGCCCGTCCCTGATAAGCGAATTCGTCGACCAGGACAGCATGTTGATAAACCCGGGCGAAACGGCCAGTCCGCCCGCGTCGACTACATTCCCGGCCTGCTTTGCATTCAGCTTGCCGATACCGATGATCACATCGCGCTTGATGCCGATGTCCGCCTTGAACGGCTTGCCGCCCGACCCGTCATATACGATGCCGTTCCTGATAATCAGATCGAACTCAGGCGCTGCCGCCTGGCCAAAGCCCGCCAACACAGTCCCTAAAACAACGAACAATACCGCCCCGATTCTTTTCATTTTGTTAAGTGAGATTTCGGCGAGTATCTTAATCCGTTTCCGGACGGAATTCAAAATTCTAAGATGCTAACGGTTTTTCTGGTCACTGACCCCGGGCCACCGACCAATGAACACCGGCATACTTTTGCAGAAGCCGCACGCAGTACGGGCGCCCGCGTTTCTGATCCGGTCGGGGGCCGAATTTGCCAGCCCTATTCTTGATCAGTTTTTGATGGCACTCGTACTACGTGCAGGCACTCTTAACCACTGCCAACTCGCCACTGGCCACTCGCCGTTGGCTATATGCTCCGCTCTGGGTTACGAGGGCGCCCCTGTGTGCGGGCCCCAGCTCCCGAGGTAGCTGGCGCAGCAATGTTTTAGCGCGGGGGTCGCGGCGCTCCTCGGGCAGCGGAAATGGTCCGCGGGCTCGGCCGCTTCAAATACTCCGAATAGATGTTTGATCAACGGGCCGAAAGGGCTGATCAGCTGAGGGTCTTTGTCGCGCAGGCATGCCCAGACGGCAGATCAAATGTGCCATCGCGATCAGCAGGAATCTGGTTCGCTCGGATCTGCGGCTGAGATCTTATATGGCCCGCCTAACAAATAAACCTGTCAATTTTGGGCCCGTTGAGGTAAGATATTGAGTTAGCTAGCGGTTAATAAGGGGCAATGATAAATGTTAGGCAGTAACGGCGGTAATCAAACAACGAGCGTAATGGTTCCCACTGGCTCAGGCGAATTGGTGTCGAAACGTATTGCACCTACCACAGATTGGACCGACATGGGTTCGACTGAACATTTTGTTCAGTTTTACGAATCAGACGAGTTCATCGTGAGCTCTGTCGCGGAATATCTCATCCACGGGTTAAAGTCCGGCGAATGCTGCATTATAGCCGCCACTCCTGAGCACATTGCAGAGATCGAGAACATCATTTCCGAGTATATGAGCGGGCTGGAGATCGCAAAAAAAGACGGTCGATTTATAGCCCTCAATGCTCACGAAACCCTTTCCGAGTTCATGGTGGACGGCATGCCGGACCCCGAGCTTTTTTCTGAGGTCGTGGGTACTATCGTAAGAAATGCCCACAAATTGGGCGGCGGCGTTCGCGCCTATGGCGAAATGGTCGGTGTGCTGTGCTCTGAAGACAATTTTGAGGGAGCGATAAAGCTCGAGGACCTGTGGAACAAGCTTCGGGATGAGGTCTCGTTCTCGCTGTTTTGCGGCTACCCCATGTCAAGCCTTTCGCATCCGACAGCCAGCCATCATATGGTTCACATTTGCAGCGAGCACTCGCGTGTGATCCCCGGTGAGAGCTATACGGCCCTGCCCAATGCTGATTCCCGATTAAGAGCGATCGCCGCACTTCAGCAAAAAACACATCAGCTGAAGGCGGAGCTTGCGGAGATGGAGAGGCGAATGGCCGAAAAAGAGCGGTTAGCGGCCTAGAAAACAGATCATTGTGTAAATAAAGGCTTCGTCTGAAGACGGCGCCTTTTTTGTTTGTGCTGCGAACTTGTGCCCTTTGATGCTGTTTTGAGCACCCGGTTACCCGGCAGCCGGCGGACACTGGACTTCAGTACCTAGTCGTCGTCTTCGTCGACAGCCAACAGCGACGCACTGGTCACCAGATCTTCCTCGCCGGTGCGGATCAGCATGACGCCCTGTGCACTGCGGCCCGTCTCACGTATCTTGTCCACGCCCAGACGAATGAGCTTTGCCTGCTGGGTAATGATCATGATCTCGCTGTCGTCCTCGACGGGAAACGCGGCTACGACTTTGCCCGTCTTCTCAGTGGTTTTCATGTTAATGACCCCGGTACCGCCTCGTCGTGTGAGGCGATAACTGCTGACCTGTGTCTGTTTGCCAAACCCTTTTTCAGACACTGAGAGCATCTTCTCGTTCCCTTCCTGAGAGACCGCACAGACCGAAACCACATAGTCGTCCGACCTCAGGTTTACACCGCGTACACCGCGTGCCGCACGGCCCATCGGCCTGACGTCCGTCTCCTGGAACCGAACGGCCATTCCGTCGTGCGTCGCCACAAAGATCTGGCACGACCCGTCCGTGCGTATGACCTCGATCAGCTCGTCACCGGGATCGATGTTGATCGCGTTGATGCCTGTAACGCGGATGTTCTGGTACTCCGAGAGCAGCGTTTTCTTGATCACCCCGTGTTTTGTGACCATCGTTAGATAGATCTCTTCCTGAAAGTCGCGTACAGGCATTACCGCCACCAGCTTGCGCTCGCTGGACAGCTGAACAAGATTTACGACGGCCTTGCCGCGTGCGGATGTGTCGCCCTCGGGTATCTCGTGGACCTTTATCTTAAAGACCTGGCCATCGTCCGTGAAGATCATCAGATACGCGTGTGTCGACGCGATGAACAGATGCTCTACAAAATCGTCGTTCTTGGCCTTGGCACCCAGACGCCCCTTGCCGCCCCGGCCCTGCCGCGTGTAGGCGGTGACCGGCGTACGTTTGATATAGCCCGCGTTGGTGACCGTGATCGCTACATCCTCGTCCGGTATCAGGTCCTCGATGCTCAGCTCGACACCGGCGTCGACGATCACGGTGCGACGAGCGTCGCCAAACTGGCGTTTGACCTCGGTCAGCTCGTCCACGATCACCTGGCGGAGAACGCTTTCGTTCTGGAGAATATTCTCCAGCTCGGCGATATGTCGAATGATCGCCTCGTATTCTTCGAGGATCTTCTGCCGCTCGAGTGCCGAGAGACGACGCAGCTGCAGGTCGAGGATCGCCTGCGCCTGTATGTCCGAGAAATCAAGACTCGTGATCACCTTGTCGAGCTCTTTTAGAAACTGTGCCTTGGATTTGTCGCCCGTGACGCCGCGCCACGTTCCGATCTCGCTGGTCGTGGCCAGGTTGGCCGTCAGCCATTGCCGTGCTTCATCGACGGATCGAGAGTTACGGATCAGGGGAATAATATAATCGAGAGCGTCGATGGCTTTGTTTAGCCCCTCTAAGATGTGGGCACGTGCCTGGGCCTTGCGCAGGTCAAACTCAGTGCGTCGCCGGACCACCTCGCGTCGAAATTCGACAAACTTCTCAAGCATGTCCTTGAGCGTGAGAAGCTTTGGCTGCCCGTCGACGATCGCTATATTAATGATGCCGAACGACGCCTGCATCGGCGTGAGCTTATAAAGCTTGTTCAAAATGACCTGTGGTATCGCGTCGCGCTTTAGCTCGATGACAATGCGCATGCCCTCGCGGTTGGACTCGTCGCGTATCTCCGAGATGCCATCCAGACGCTTTTCGTGGACCAGCTCGGCGATTTTCTCAATGAGACGAGCTTTGTTTACCTGATACGGTATCTCCGTGATAACGACCGCATCGCGCACACGGTCGCCCCGACCGATCTCGTCGACGACCGCCCGGGCCCGCATTTGCACAATGCCCCGGCCAGTGCGATAGGCCCTGTGTATCTCTTCACGGCCGTAGATAAAGCCCGCTGTTGGGAAATCAGGCCCGGGCACGATCTTGATCAGCTCGTCGACGGACACGCCTGGATCTTTTATGACCGCGATCGTCGCCTCGAGGATCTCCGACAGGTTATGCGGCGGGATCTTGGTCGCCATGCCGACCGCAATGCCCTCAGAGCCGTTTACAAGCAGCAGAGGGATGCGCGTTGGCAGGACCTTTGGCTCGGACAGTGACTCGTCGTAGTTTGGCTGGAAATCGACGGTCTCTTTTTCGATATCGTCCAGCACCGAATTTGAAAGCCGCGCGAGTCTGACCTCGGTGTACCGCATCGCGGCAGGGTTGTCGCCGTCGATCGAGCCGAAATTTCCCTGCCCGTCAACGAGCGGGTAGCGCATCGAGAAATCCTGAGCCATTCGCACTACGGAGTCATAAATTGCCGAGTCGCCATGGGGATGATATTTGCCCATCACATCGCCCACAGCACGGGCCGATTTTCGATAGGCCTTGCCGGCCACATTCCCCTGCTCGTACATACCAAAAAGTATGCGGCGGTGGACCGGCTTCAGGCCGTCGCGGACGTCCGGCAATGCGCGGCCGATGATGACGGACATCGCGTAGTCAAGATACGACCGGCGCATCTCGTCTTCGATATTGATCTGATTACGTTCTACAAGTGAGTCCATGGTATGCAGCTATCAAAAGCATTACTGAGATCGCGGTAGTGTGGTCGGGCTGAAAATAAGGTGTGAGGCCAAGATTTTTTCTGGAAAAAAGCTCGTCTTAACTATTTTTATATTTTACAGGCAAAAGGCCTGTAGCGCAACATGCGCTCACCCTCAGATTCCACCCTTTCTAGCTCGTTTTAACCTCAAATGCTTGCTGCCGGAACAGACGAATTTCGCCCGGATGGACGACCAACTTCAACGCCCCCCGGAGAAAAGGAAAAGAGACGTATTCCACGCATTTCGCTGCCGTTGCCCGTGCGAGTTGAGGTTAAGATCGATGTAAACACGGGCTGGAACGAGATCACCCGACTAAGCGACGTCTCGGCATTTGGAGCGGGCTTTCCGTTGAAAAAGCCCATCAAACGCGGCCGACTTGTGCTGTTAACTATCCCGATGCCCCGCCAGCTGAGGGCGTTCGACTATAGCGAGCCGCAATACAGGGTGTGGGCCGTCGTGCGGCGATGCATTTCGATAGGGAAAACGGTAGCGGCGCCGGAATATGCGATCGGCGTTGCCTTCACCGGTAAAACCCCACCGCTTGGATATGTCGAGCGCCCATCCATGCTCTACGATATCGCCCATCGTTCCGAGGACGGCGCTGGCTTCTGGCATCTGATGCCCGCCAACCTGTGGGCGGACGAAAACGACATCGAGCCCGAGTTTCGCAAGCAGACTCGATTTGAGATCCCGGAAACTTTGATATTGGAGAAGCTGGATGACCTGGGAAATGTGATAGCAACCGAAGATACGGTCACCGAAAATATCAGTCTGGGGGGCGCTTCCGTTTTCACTACTTTCAAAGCCGACGCCGGCACCTTCATGCGTGTCACCAGCCCGCGTTTTAACATCACAATTTTGTCTGTAGTTCGCGGCAAACGGGTTGGCGAGGACGGCATCACCCGCCTGCATCTGGAGTTCATCGATCAGCTTTTCCCGCTTGAGGGCATTGTTTCCGCAGAATAATTACGATCCACAATTCGCTATGATCGTGTCAAATCCAATACAGACATCCGCACTCGCCGACAGTCGGGTCACTTCGAGAGCACCATCGCGGTTAAGAACCATTGTTCAGGTAAAGGAATTCGACGGAGAGACCTGGAAGGAACTAACGGATGTGACCACTATCTCTCGTAACGGAGCAGGCTTCAGCTTGAGCCGCGAGTGTACGGTGGGGCGGCTGGTTTCGCTTGTTATGCCGCTCGACCGTGAACTCAGGGCATATGATGAAAACGCTGAGCTGTATCCGGTAATGGGTTTGGTCCAATATTGCAACGCCGCGACGGTAGATGGTGAAACGATTTATCATGTCGGTGTCGGCTTTATCGGTAAGTCCGTGCCCGAAAGCTATGCCAAGGATCCACGGCAAAGCTATCGCATAACGGGGATGAAAACGGACGGCATGTGGGAAATAACTGAGGCTACGTCCCAGTTTACCAACAGAAAACAACCCCGGTATTGGGTGTCAATTCCCGTAACGGTGACATTGATCCATAAGTCGGACAAAGCCGTTATACGTGAGGAAACGGTAACAACCAATATCGGCACCGGCGGCGTATCCATCGCCAGCTCACTAGATGTGAAAATAGGCGAAAAAGTAAAATTTGCATGCAAAGGCATTGATTTTTACGCCATAGCCGTCGTGCGGAACCGTCAGAAGCAGGATGGCCATGCGACCACGCTTCATCTGGAATTTGCGGAAGACAATTTTCCGGTGGAAAAGGTTGTTTTTGCCCGGTAGGTAATAGTGGATTCGATTTGAATTAGCCCGAGTAACGCACTAATCTTTGAAAACGGAGTATCTGCTCCGTTTTTTTGTGAAGGAAACTAACGAGGAGCATTTTCCGGCACCGTCCATCGTGGCTGTACTAAAGTTTGCGGCTTACCTCATCAGCAAGACCTTTTGGTTCATCAAGTATCAGGGTCGAGAGTTCATTCGGGGCGATTCGCGCGGAGGATTCATCATCGCAGCTAATCATCAAACCTACATCGACCCAATCTGGATCTGTCTGCCGATACGACACAAACTGCGGTTTCTGGCTATTGAAAAAGCGTTCTCGTGGCGGTTCGTCGGGCCCCTGATTGCTTACATGGGAGCGATCCCGGTCTCCCACGAGCCCAGCGGGAGCATCACCACGATGAAGTCGGCACTGCGAGCGTTGAAACAGGGAGCTGCTCTCACAGTTTTTCCTGAGGGCGCGCGACAGTTCGCACACGGTGGGCCGCTCCCATTCAAAAGTGGAGCTGTGGGTCTGGCTCTGAAGGCCAACGTACCGATTTTACCGGTTACTATCAGAGGAGGAAATCTGATTTGGCCCCAAAAACAAAAATACCCGCGAGTATTCAGGCGCGTAGAGATCATCTATCATCCGCCGCTTCAAATTACAGACGACCGGTCTCTGACTATGGACGAAAATTTGGAACACTGGACGACCGTATTAAAAAAGATCATTGAGGAGCCACGACGTGGCAGCTAGTCGTTATCAGTTGATCCATTTCTCTGTCATGTCGCACCAGATCGCAAGTCCCCGCCATTTGCCATACCTATGATAATGACGCTCAATTTGTTGATCGGGACACACCTTCTCGCCGTTATGGTTCTTGTAAAACTGGGAGCGCAGCCATGAGTCAAGTGCAAGGCCGTCGTAGCGCCCGACCAGTTTCAGCAGATTTTCCGCTGCATAATCGCCGACACCTTTGATCTTTTTCATCTCCTTTTTTAGCTCCGCCGTAGGCAGGTCGGACGAAAGCCATTGTTCAGGGTTGACGAGTCCGGACGCGACCGATTCAGCCAGCTCCAGGAAATATGGTGAACGGTAACCCGCCCGGATTTCATTCCGATAAAAGTCTGGCGAGACAGATGCCATCGCCGCTGGTGTCGGAAAAGCTTTGCGGGCCTGGGTTGAGGCTTCGCCAAGCTTTTCTACGAGGTTTTTAACCATACTTTTGGTTAGGGCCCAGGAGCAGTTTGTCGTACATATGGTCTTGACGAGATCCTCGAAAACCGTTGGTGAGCGCAGAAGCCGCCCAGCGCCTTTTTCGCCAACCCATTTCAAACGATCGATGTCCTTAATCGCCGAGTAAAAGTCGTCAAGTCGGTCGTCAAGCCGCAGCATGTGTCGAACATTCTGTACCACCTTTGTCTCATCGGAGCAAGCATGCTCTAGCTCCACCTTGACAACTCCGTCCCGCTCCGAAATAACCCCGTGTACCGCACCTACGCATGGATCGGCAAATACATAGCCGAGAGTCAAGTTGTCAGTGTGCAGATCAAAAGGAGGGAGCTCGCACCAGCCGTGACTATAAACGGTCGATTTGAAACTAAAATCGGACGGCACCTCTATTAATATCGGTGATAAAATCATCGCAAGATCAGTAAATTTTCTTTACATTGTATCGGCCAGCGAAGTATATTCTACGTCTAACTATCTTAGGAAAAAGTCTCTATCGGATCATTACAACAGATAATCCTTGTTATAAGCCCGTTTTTGCTGTAGATTTTTAGACGTAAAACATTTTTTTACCCTTACACACGTTACAGGCTTCACCCGTTTTTGTTAGTCGTTTTCCTCCCGGAGAAAAAGGTATGGATTTTAGAATACAGCGTGTTTTGAGACGGTCACTTGCAGTTGCCCTAATGGCAACCGCGGTCATCGGCTCCGCGGCCCAGGACGATCCGGATCCGAATTCGCCTACGCCAGTACTGCTGAGTATGCCCGACTCTACACGTGCTCTGGCCCAGCGAACTAAGTACTCGAGTAGAACCGATCTTACGCGGATAGAGCCGCAGGCGTTTCACCTCGACTCCCGCGTAGTAATTTTCGCCAGAAATCTTCAGCCGGCCGAACTCGAGGGAGCAAACGCGCTTCGAGTATACGCAGAAGATGCCAAGGGACATCAGTTTCGATTTCCCGTCATCGACGTCCGTGAGGTACCACGCTCTAAAGGAGCCTTTGCCGTAACCATCACTTTGACCGATGAGATCAGGTTTTGGGATCCTCCGGCGGCAGACGGCGATATTCTGATCTATTTGACGTGGCGCGGCCTGGCGAGTAATCGCGTCCGGCTTGGAGTTGGCAAGATGGGCGGCGAGATCAAGGATCAGCCCGGCTCAAAGCCTACGCCCCTATTCGACGCCGCCGATAACCCCGAGCCAAGATCCGCGACTCGAATCATCGCACCGGCATACGTAGGCTACCGATGGTCCGGCGATCGACTTCGTTTCCTTGAGCAGGCGGCGTTTGGCCCGAACAGTACTCTCGATTCCCGTATACAACGGATAGGATTAAGAAGCTGGCTCAACGAGCAGTTCGACGCTCCATATCCGTCCAACCCGTACCCTGATAATCCGTTAAAGCCGGCAAACGCACCTTCCGATTGTGACAACGAGCAGACGATCGTACCGGACATACCCGTAACCTGTTTTCGCGATACCTACTCAATGTACCAGCCGCAAACGTGGTTCATGAAAGAAGCTTTTTACGGGGATGCCCAACTGCGTCATCGGGTGGCGTGGTCCCTAGCGCAGATCTGGGTAACGTCGGGTGTCGACGTCCAGCAAGGCCGCCATATGGTTGAATATCACAAGATCCTCTCACGCAATGCGTTTGGCAACTATCGCACGCTGATGAAGGAAATGACGCTCAACCCGACGATGGGCGGGTACCTCGACATGGCCATCAGCACCAGGAACAACCCGAACGAGAATTATGCTCGCGAAATTATGCAGCTTTTTACCGTTGGGCTGTTCATGCTGAATCAGGACGGGACCCTGCAGAGGGATGCATCGAACAATCCGATACCCACCTACGATCAGAACGGCGTCAATGACCTGACAAAAGTGCTGACCGGCTGGTCGTTCTGTAATGTTGCCTCGTCGTGCCCGAATCTAACCCCAGGAACTGTCGATTACATCGACCCGATGCTATTAAATGGCGGCGTTACCACTATTACTAACAATCGTCACGATCTGACGGCAAAGACGTTGTTGAGCTATCCGGGCTCAACAACCACTACGATAAATGCCTGTACGAACTGCACAACTCTTCCAAACGTAGTCACGTATGCGAACAACTCGCTCGAACAGGCGATGGATAACATCTTTAACCATCCCAACGTCGGTCCGTTTGTCGGCAAGATACTGATACAGCACATGGTCACCAGCGACCCGACGCCGGCGTACGTGGCCCGTGTCGCCGGAGTTTTCAACAACAACGGGTTTGGTGTGCGCGGCGACATGAAGGCTGTCATCAGAGCCGTACTGCTCGACCCTGAGGCTCGGGGTGATGCAAAGACAGATCCTTATTTTGGGAAGCTCCGTGAACCGGTTCAGCTTGCTACCAACCTTTTCAGGACCTTCAACGTTCGGTCGGCAAACGGTACGCTGTTGAGCGACGGTTATCTGACGGGCCGTCCCGAGTTTACCGGGATGGCACAGGTGCCGTTTTTGTCACCGACGGTGTTCAACTTTTATCCTCCGGATTATGGTGTTCCAGGAACGACGATGCTTGGTCCCGAGTTTGCGATCTTGACCACAGGGACCTCGATCGCTCGCGCAAATTTCGTCGACCGGATGGTCTTTAACACTATACCGGTAGGAGCACCGAATGCTCCCAACGGCACCTCTCTCGACTTTAATGAGATGCAGGCATTAGCTGCTGCTGATCCGACCGGAAATCGTCTTGTGGATGAGCTTAACCAGAGGATGCTGCATGGCACGATGTCAGCTGCGATGAAAAATACGATCTTGACAGCCGTCACAAACATTACGAGCACCAATCCGCTGCAGCGTGCAAAACAGGCGATGTACCTGGTCGCTACTTCATCACAGTATCAGGTGCAAAGGTGAAAACTATGAAAGAAACGAGACGCGATTTTTTGAAGAAAAGCGGCGGCTGTGCGCTCGGCATGGTCTCACTCGCCACGCAGATGCATCACCTCGGCACAATGAGCGCGATGGCACAGCGGGTTATCGACAACCAAGCTGAGGCAGACGGTTATAAGGCTTTGGTATTGTTGTTCTGGTCCGGGGGCAATGACGGGAACAATATGGTGATACCGAATCATAGCGATTCCTCAGTCAGCAATTACTCGGCATACTTTAATGATCGCAATACGCAGGGACTCGCGATCCCGCAGAACCAGCTTTTGCCCATTACAGTGCCGAGGATCAACAACCTTACTTACGGTTTGCACCCTTCGCTCGGTCCGGCTGCAACAGGCGCCGTCAACAATGGCCTTTATGAACTGTACGGTATGGGAAAGCTGGCGATAGTGCCAAACGTTGGTACGCTGGTCCGCCCGCTGACAAAGGCGCAGTACCAGAGCTCGAGCTTCAAGAAGCCATACCAGCTGTTTTCTCATTCTGACCAGGTGACACAGGCTCAGACAAGTGTATCTTCCACACAGACGTTTACCGGTTGGGGCGGACGTATATCGGACCGACTGACAGCATCCAGCAACCCGAGCGGCTTGCTCCCGATGGTAACTTCAATCGCCGGGGCCCAGCTTTTCACTGCCGGGCAGACTACGCTGCCGCTGGCGATTGCGGACTCGAATACATCTCTTGCTAATGTACTTAACCCGGTCGGTTTTACTAATACCGGCGGCCCCGCTCGCCTGACAGCGTTCAACGAGCTGCGAGCCCAGGACCTGAATTCGAATTACGTTGCGGCAGCGAGTCATGTGACCGACCTCGCTATGCAGGCCAATTCGGCCCTGCAGGTATCGCAGGAAGTGACCGTAACATTCCCGAATACAAGCATCGGTCGACAGCTGAAACAAGTTGCGCGGCTGATCAAAAAACGCACCGACCTAAACGTTAGCCGACAGGTTTTCTACGTGCAGATCGGTGGGTTTGATACGCACACGGGTCAGTTGAACCAGCAGACGAACCTATTTGGCCAGTTTAGCCAGGCCATGCGTTCGTTTTATGACGAAATGACGACACAGGGGCTAGTCAACGATGTGACTACTTTTACATTGTCTGATTTTGGCCGGACGTTTAACCCGGCGGGTGCGGGCGCTTCCGTCGGGTCCGACCACGCGTGGGGAAATCATATGTTCGTTATGGGCGGGTCGGTTGCCGGCGGGGATTTCTATGGAAGCCTCAGGCCCGACGGAACAGGTAATTATTTTCCGACGCTGCAGCGGGGCGGTCCTGACGATACGGACGGTGGAACGGCACCCCGTGGACGCTGGATACCCACCACTTCAGTGGACCAATATGCGGCGACGATGGCTCGGTGGTTTGGCCTTTCCGCGGCAGACGAGGCCGCGGTATTTCCCAATTTGGCAAGTTTTCCGCCAACCTATGCCCAGTTGGGTTTCCTGCCATAACTGGCCGACAAATAGGATCGCAAAGCGGGCCGCGTGCCCGCTTTTTTATTGCATCTGAGGCGACAGTTTGACGCTGATTCTTGAACTTTTAAGGCCCAAACCATAGACTTGGTGGAACCCAGGTGAACCTTCCAAATTACATAACGCTTGGTCGGATCGTCATCGTCCCTTTGCTGGTCGTGGTGCTGCTGACACCCGTCGCCGAACAGTGGTTCGGCATGAGCGGGCATGTACTTGCAATCATTATTTTTATAGCAGCATCGTTGTCGGACATTGCGGACGGACAACTCGCCCGCCGTCGCGGACAGGTGTCGACACTCGGGAAATTCCTGGATCCGATAGCAGACAAGCTGCTCATCTCAGCTGCGCTTATAGTCCTCGTCGAAAGACATTTGGCCCCCTCATGGGCTGTCGTCGTTATCATTGGACGCGAGTTTATTATTACCGGCCTTAGATCTGTGGCCGCAAGCGAAGGCATAATAATGCAGGCGCAGGGCCTGGGAAAACTCAAAATGTGGGCTCAATGCATTGCCGTCGTCGCATTGCTTGTCGCAGCGGCAAATGGGACACCGCCGGTCTCGAATTTTGGACTCGATTACCCCGCTGTTTTTTGGGAGGTTGCCGAAGTCAGAACAGCCTTTGCAGATCTGTTGAAATTGTCCCTTACATCGAACGATTGGAAGGTTTTTGGATACCTTGTGGGCCGCGGGGCATTATGGATCGCCGTCATCACGGCAGTGTTGTCAATGTACGGTTATTTCAGGTTCTTTTTTCAGGAGAATAAGAAGAGAAAGAGTGATACTACAATCGCCGACAACGAAAAAGTACGAGCCGTTTAAGCTCGGGTCTTTTTCTAAATACTGTGGGGATTTGTCTTACTGGATCTCGACCCAGTCGCCCGTGTGCATCTCTTGTGCATTACGTGTGATCAAGACGGTGGCCGTTCGTTCTTTGACATTGAGAACGACCGCTTCCCCGACGACCTTGCGGAGCCATGAAGGTCGATCGTTGCGGACCGTTCGGGTGGTCACCGCTGTGCCGTCAGCCGTCTCGCCCGATTTCCGAGCTGATTGGTTTGAGAAATTGCCGCCCTTGAATTTCTCGCTGCGAAAGCCGTAGTGGCGTGAGTTTACTGACTCGCCATCGCGATCATTGAAAAGATTGCCCTTTTCGAGCGGGCGAAATACTGTCAAACGATCACCTACCCGAACGCTATCTTCTGCCCCCAGATCTACATACGCCACCATGTCACGATAAAGCATTTCAGCGTTGTCGCGCGCCATAAGGATACGACCGGTCGCCTTACCCGAGGGATCGCCGAAAATGTCCAGACGTGGCTGATAGCTGACCACCAGGCCAGGCCGCTGCTCAGTCAACTGGACGAGGTCCCCCAACAAGATCGTTTCGCACGAATACTTTACCCGTACCGCCGAAACCTCCTGCTTTACCTTGACCACTTCAAGGGCACCGAGCTCCTGGACGAAGTAGCCCAGGTCGTCTTTACGCGACCATTTGCTCTTGACCTCGCCCCGGGGACGAAC
>JBHENG010000024.1:0-20102 GCA_046262195.1 Pyrinomonadaceae bacterium
CTTTTACACGCGCCAAAACGCGGTCCGCGATAGGGGCGATACGCGAGAAGCTCTCCTTCGTCCGTGCTTCAGCAATGGCAAAAATCGCCTGCTCCGCATGGTCGAGGATAACCTCCGCGTCTTCCTCCTCGGCCAACGCCTCGCCGGTGATGGCATTGCATGTTCGAATAAGATTGCGAACGACAGATTTGTCCCGCACGACCCGTATATATTCTTCAACGTTCGAAAAATGAGGCAGGCCAAACGTTAAATTGGTAATTGTGGTGATGCCGCCAAGCGAATCGAGCGAGCCCTCTTTCTTGAGTTCCTCACCAATGAGGATGGGGTCGATCTGTTTCTGCTTTTCAAAGAGGGCGATCATCGCCAAGAAGACCCGACGATTAAGCGGCGAGTAAAAATCCTCGGGTTTCAGGTGTTCAACAGCTTGAGCGATCAAGGCGTTATCCAGCAGGATCGATCCAAGAATAACGCGCTCGCTCTCTTCGCTGCTGGGTAGAGGCTTTTCTAAAAACTGCTCTCGTCGAGACTCGGGAAAAACGCTGGCCATGAGGATCAGACTGCTCCGGTGATTCGTGAACTACGCCAAATCTGCGTTTAGAATGTCGTTTCGTGGACAAAAAAGAGACTGCAAAGGGTTTTGCAGTCTCTAATCTTACTCTCATCGGGAATAGCTGACAACGAACCCGCACAATATTTTTTTGAGGCGGGATGCGTCAGTTGCCCAAGTTAGATGGTTACTCTGCGAGCCGCTGGTCCTGGGTCGGTAAAGGCTCGTCTCCCGCTTCAGGAGCAGTGTCTTGCGCGGGCTTTTGAGCCTTTGGAGCAGCCTCTTTCTTGGCCTTTCTTTCGGGCTTAGCCGCTTCCGGCTCTCCCCCCTCTGCGGTAACGGTCACTGGAACCGTAAGCGTCACTTCACGATGCAGTCTTACGGTCACGGTAAACTCGCCGGTTTCCTTGATAGCGTCCTTCATTACGATCTTGCGGCGGTCTATCTCGTAACCTTTTGCTTTTAGAGCGTCTGCAATGTCCATGGAGGTAACCGAACCAAAGAGAGTTCCCTGCTCGCCCGCCTTTCGTTCAAAGCTAAGAGCGATGGTCTCCATCTGCTCTTTTTGAGCCTCGGCCGTAGCACGCTCAATGGCTGCTTTTTTCAGCAGAGCCGTGCGTTCCTGTTCGATCTGCTTTACGTTCCCCTTTGTAGCGAGAGTCGCAAAGCCATGCGGCAGCAGAAAGTTGCGTGCATAGCCGGCCTTGACCTTAACGATCTCGCCCCGCCCGCCGAGTTTGTCGATGTCCTCGCGCAATAGAATAGTTGTGTTTGCCATGATAATTCTCTCCCTTTCTAGTCCGCGACGAACGGCAGCATTGCCATCGATCGTGCACGCTTAATCGCCTTTGCGATCCGGCGCTGGTCCTTTGCCGAGATACCGGAAATGCGCCGCGGCATGATCTTGCCCCGCTCGGGCACAAACTGCCTCAACAGGTCCACGTCCTTCCAGTCAAGATAATCGGGGACAACATTTCGAGGACGGCGTCTCTGGTATCTTCGCGGACGATCGCCAATTACGTCCTCGCCTACTCCGAGGCCGCCCCTTTCGTCCAATATTTCTAAGTTATTTTCTGCCATATTCTTTTCTCAGGCCGCGGTTAAGCCTCAGTCTGAACCTCCGCATTTTCTTCCTCTCTAGCCGGACGGAATGAAGCACGCTTTGCCGCACGGGCATCACGTTTTGCCCTGACCTTATCGGCTTTCTTGCGGTCCTCGTCCACACGCACGGTAATGTACCGCATGATCATATCGTTGACGCGCATTCGGCGTTCGAGTTCCATGATCTCTTGCCCGGTGCCGTCGACCTCAAAAAGAACATAGTGACCGGTCGTCTTTTTCTGGATCGGATAAGCAAGATTGCGGATCCCGATGTCGTCCATACGAACAACCTCTCCGCCCTCTTTTTGGATCAGCTTGCCGACGGCTTCGTTCAGTTTTCCGATCTTATCGGCATCCGTGTCGGGATTGACGATATACATTACTTCATAAGTTCTATTTGCCATTATTCCTGTCTCCTTTTGGCTTACCGACCTCATCCTCTCGAGACGAAGTAAGGATCTTATCTGTCAATTGAACCGGGCCATTGCCGCATCGACGCCATCTGTGATGATGGTCCGTAGAGCATCCGCCGATTCATTCAATACTTTTTCAACCGTCTCGCTATCGCCCTTCGAAAAATTCTCGAGGACGAAAGCCGACGCGTCGTGCACGGGATGGTCCGGCTGTATACCGATCCGCACCCGGCTGAATTCCTGTGTTTTCAAACGATCAATGATCGATCGCAGTCCGTTTTGACCGCCATGCGTGCCTTTCGGCCTGATGCGTATCGTCCCGAATGGCAGAGCCAGATCGTCAGAGATCACGATCAGCTTGGCGAACGATCTCTCCTCCTTGGCCATCAGGCAGCTCACGGCTTCCCCGCTCAGGTTCATAAAGGTCTGCGGTTTCGCGAGCTCGACCATTTGATTTTCAATGACCGCCCGTCCCACAAGCGATCTGCACTCGGTTCGTTTGACCTGAGTTTGCAGCTGAAGGGCAAGCAGATCGACGAGCATGAACCCGAGATTGTGCCGTGTTTTTGCGTATTCGGGACCCGGATTACCGAGTCCCACTATCAGCCAATTACCCACGTCAGCGTGCCTTAGCTCTCGTCTGGTTCAGCCTCTTCAGGTGTTTCACCAACCACCTCAGGAGCCGCACCTTCCTCGATCTGCGGTTCGAGAACCTCTTCACTGACCGTGACGATCGAGGCAACGACCGTTTCCGGAGCATCATGGATCTCAATGCCCTCGCCGATCGTCAAATCGGAAACGTGGATTGCATGGCCGGCCTCGAGGTTTGTCACGTCAACGTCGATCGACTCCGGCGTACGCGCCGGCTCGCAAATTACCTTGATCTCTCGCATGGCCTGGGTCAATACCGCTCCTTCCTCCTGCAGACCGGCAGCGGTGCCGACGAGATGGATGGGTACGGTCATCTCGATCTTTTCGCCGCGTGCAAATCTGCGAAGGTCGGCGTGTATCAAACGGCCCTTGACGGCATCGATCTGGCGATCCTGAAAGATAACGTCATTGACCCCCTCGCCCTCGATATCGAGCGAGAATACCGTGTTTACGCCGGTATCCGTGCGCAGAATGGCCGCGAGGTCTTTCAGCGCCGCACTCGCGGCAAGGCTTTCGGAACCTCCGCCATAAACCACGACTGGGATGCGGCCTGTCGCACGCAGTCGTCGATTCTCATTCTTTCCACGGGTTTCACGCCGTTCGCCTTTAACAATTACTTTTTCTGCCATAACTTTTCTCTACCTAAATAAATAACGAAGACACGCTCGTCTCGTCATGTATCGATTTGATCGCAGAGGAGAGAAGCCCTGCTACACTCAAAACCTCGATCTTACCGCCCTCGAGCAGCGGCTTTCCTTCATCACGGATGGGGATCGTGTTCGTAACAATCACCTTTTTCAAATACGAGCTGTCTATGTTGTCAACTGCCTTTCCAGACAAGACACCGTGGGTAAAGCATGCAAAGATCTCATTAGCACCTGCTTTATGAAGCGCCTCTGCAACGTTGCAGATCGTTCCCCCGGTGTCGCACATATCATCGATTATCAAACAGTTCTTTCCACGGACATCGCCGACGATGTTCATCACGTCCGCTTCGTTAGCGCGTTCGCGGCGTTTGTCGCAAAGGGCGAGGCCCGCATCCAGGCGCTTTGCGTATGCCCTTGCTCGCTCTGCTCCGCCAGTGTCCGGGGCGACCACAATCAGGTTTTCGATCGGATTGTCCTTGAAATACTGGACAACGATCGGAGCCGCATAAAGGTGGTCAACCGGTATATCAAAAAACCCCTGGATCTGCGACGCGTGCAGATCGATCGTGAGGACTCTCGATGCTCCGGCTTTCGTGATCAGATTCGCCACTAGTTTGGCCGCAATCGGCACGCGTGGACGATCTTTCTTGTCCGACCTCGCGTAACCGAAATATGGGATCACCGCCGTCACCCTCGCTGCCGATGCCCTGACGAACGTGTCGATCATTATCAACAGCTCCATCAGGTTCTTATCGCTCGGTGGACAGGTCGGCTGTACTATAAATACGTCCGTCCCACGAACGTTCTCACCGATCTGAAAATTAAATTCGCCGTCCGAAAAAGGTTCGGTGACCGCTTTACCAAGCTCGCAATCAAGTTTCCCGCAGATCTCCTCGGCAAGCTCCCGGTGTGCATTGCCCGAAAAAACCTTAACTTTTCCTGTAACACTCATTGATCCCAAAAAAAACGGACGACCTCTGGTGAGATTGTCCGTTAGGAATCAAAATTGGCTGGGGCGGGAGGACTCGAACCTACGAATGCCGGATCCAAAGACCGGTGCCTTACCACTTGGCTACGCCCCAATGCGAATTTTAGAAACTGATCGGAAACAACCTTTCCACCTTAAAGATGAAGCATTTCACGATACTGATCCCGTGAAACGGTTGCTACGGCAAACTTTCGCCATGTCGATTCTCTTTCGAGGGCTTTTTGTGCAGCTTGCCGTGTCTCTGTTTTGTCAAATATTGCGAAGACCGAGGCCCCGCTGCCGCAAAGTGCAGCGTTTACGGATCCGAGCTTGAGTAAAGTTTCCTTGACTCGCATTGTCTCGGGATACGAGCTAAATACGCTCGCTTCGAAATCGTTTATCAATACCGAATGGTGCAAATCGAGCGATTTTGCTTCTAAACGGCAAACTCCAAGAATACGATTCGGGTCGTCATTTGTCAATCTATCGGCCCCAACACTGGCGAAGGCCTCCCCCGTGGGAACAGCCACATCAGGCGTGACAATGAGCACATTGTCTGCGGTGACGTCAGGCATGCGTTCGATCTTCTCACCGCGACCGAGTCCTGCAGCGGTACCTCCGTATAGAAAGAACGTAACATCGGAGCCCAGTTCTTTGGCTATGCTTTGGATTTCCGCATCCGCAGGCGGCAGCTGCCACAATCGGCACAATGCTATTAATGTAACAGCGGCATTCGACGATCCCCCTCCGAGACCTCCCGGCGACGGGATCCGTTTTTCGAGATGGATCGTGGCTCCTCTCGTGAGACCGTAACGACCCTGCAGCGCACGGGCCGCTCGCATAATCAAATTGTCCTCTCTGACGGCAATTCGTGGGTCGCTGCAACTTAGAACAAGGTCGTCACCCTCTGAGAAATGGAAAGTGTCGTGCAGCGAAACCGTCTGAAACACTGTAAATAACTCATGAAACCCATCTTTACGTTTCCCCAGAATGCGCAGATATAAGTTTATCTTTGCAAATGACGGAAGTGTGAATGCGGGCCGCATCGGTTTAGGATAGTCAAGGACGGGGTTTGCGGCAAAGAGCTATAAAAAAATAAAGCCCCGGTACGCACGAGTGCCGAGGCTTTCCTTCTATCTTAGAAGTGTCGGTTCTACCTTCTTACAATAAAAACCTGAGTAAAGTAATACGATCCGTCAGTCGCCACGGCAACGCCAACAGCGGACTCCGTCCAGTTCGTGTCCATCATATTGTGTCGGTGCGAAGGCGAATTTAGCCAAAGCTCCACAACCCTTCCGATCGGATCGGCGAAACCTTTATTGAAAGCAATGTTCTCACCTATTGCGCGCCATGTACCAACGCCCGCGCGGTCGGCTCGGTCACTGACCATCTTATTGTCCATGCCCTTGTGGCTGAAGAACCTGAACTCGGCCATGTTTTGCGAGTGCTGACGTGCGACAACCGCAAGCTCATCGCTCCATAGCAATTGCCGCAGTCCGCTCTCCGTTCTTTTTTTATTGATGAGCACGAACGCCTGCCGTTCGGAACCCGCGGTGTTTACGACGACAGATGCTTTTACGCCGGCATCTTCATCATCCTCAAGCAGGCCCCAGGGATCATTTCCGCTGTCACCGCCGCCTACCAGCTTGATAGCCGTCTGGGTAGGGAAACGGTTGTTCTGAGCGGCGACGGTTATTGCCAGAACGGCAAAAAGGATGGCGATAAGGAAGAATCGTTTATACATTAAGACCTCACTTCGGTAGCCGGACACCGCCCGTCAAACGGGCCTCCAGGCTTTGCGCTTGCCCAACTAGGGCAATTGCCTTTTCGGTTAAGGTGGTAAGATCGGATGAAGTTACCTGATTAAACAAATTTATAATTGTTTAACTTTTCCCGTTATTTTGTTGTAAAGTGAAAAAAAGATTGGAGGCCCGTATCCTCCGCAAATCCGCGGTTGTGGGTTAACATCTCTCGTATGAGCAAGATTGCCCTCGCCATCCATGGCGGCGCTGGCACAATTCTTCGTTCCCAAATGACGCCGGCACTCGAGGCAGAGTACCGAAGGGGTCTTGAGTCATGCTTGCATGTTGGCTGGCGCGTGCTCCAACATGCCGGTTCAGCACTGGATGCCGTCGAAGCGGCCGTGATCTCTCTCGAAGACTTTCCCCTATTTAATGCCGGCCGCGGATCCGTTTTTACACACGAAGGTAAAAACGAGATGGACGCTTCGATCATGGACGGCTCCACGCTGGACGCTGGCGCCGTGGCGTTCGTTAAGAATGTCAAGAATCCGATAAGGCTGGCCCGCCTCGTCATGGAAAAGACCGGGCACGTCTTGCTCGGCGGGGCCGGGGCTAATCAGTTTGCACTTGAAATGGGCGTTGAGCTTGCGGACGACGCTTATTTTTTCACCGAGCACCGGTACATGCAGCTACTCCGTGCCCGCGAAGAGGGTGTCGTTGAGCTCGATCACACGATCGGTGAGGCATCAATAGTCGACCAGACCGACATTGTGACGGGGAGCGAAACCGAGAGGCAGGTTCGTACCGGTAAGCCGCTCGGTACTGTGGGTGCCGTTGCCTGTGACAAAGCGGGACGCCTTGCTGCCGCAACATCGACGGGCGGGATGACTAACAAAAAGTACGGTCGCGTCGGCGACACGCCGCTGATCGGGTCCGGGACCTATGCCGACGGCACTTGCGCTGTTTCGGGCACTGGTCACGGGGAATATTTCATGCGGGGCGTAACGGCTTTTGACGTGGCGGCACGGATGAAATACAAAGCCTTAAGTCTGGAAGAGGCGGCCCGTGAAACGGTCGAGTACCTCAAATCCATCGGCGGCGAAGGTGGACTGATCGCCGTTGACGCGCAGGGGCACGTTACACTGCTATTTAACTCCGAGGGAATGTATCGCGGGTACATGTCCGACGCGGGTGTACCGAGGACAGAAATATACCGGTGATTACTGCGATTTTTCAGTGGTTTTGGCGTTATGCATGTCCCGGTACTCTTGTAAGATCCCGATGTCGATCGCCACTTTGTCGGCCAGTAGGACCACAAGTTCCCCCTTCCGCGCATTCTTAATAGCGTGGTGGATAGCATCACGGCCCTCAGGAATAACCCTGACCTGCGGTTTGTTTTCGCTCTGGGCGATCCCCTCCAGCAACAGCCCGTGAAGTTCATCTGGTGTCTTGCCGCGCAGGTAGTGCCCTGTCCGCACGACGATACGGTCGAAAGTGTCGCCTGCTATCTTGCCAAATTCGCGGATATCGTCATCACGGCGGTCGCCGGTGCCGTTCATGACCACACTGCGGTGTTTATGCGGCAGTTTGTTGATAAAGCTTCCCAGTCCAAGCAGCCCGGCAGGGTTGTGGGCGTAGTCCATTAGGATCGTTGCGTCCCCTATCTCTGTGAAGTTCAGCCGGCCTGGAGTCTGAGCGGTACCGGCATTGAAGGTGGTAAGCCCTACCCTAAGGTCCTCAAGCGAGACCCCGTGCACAAAACAGGCGAGCGTCGCTGCCAGCACATTCTGGATCATGAACTCCGCTCGTCCGCCGTAGGTCAACGGTATGTTGTGTGCCTTTTCAACCCGAACCTTCCATTTTCCTTTCAGTACGGTTATAAAGCCATTCTCGTAAATACATGAAATCCCGCCGCGTCTCGCCTGCCTTCCGATATTCTTGTTGTGCTCATCTGTAGAGAAAAGGACGACGCGACCGTCCGTCCGCTCGCGCATGGCGTAGACAAGTTCGTCCTGCGCGTTAAGCACGGCATAACCTTTCCTGGAAACGGCGCGGGGGACCACCGACTTGACCCGCGCCAGGTCTTCCAGCGTGTTGACGTCCTTTAACCCCAGATGATCCGCGGCGATATTCATTACGACACCGATATCGCAGTAGTCAAAACCGAGTCCCGAGCGAATGATCCCCCCGCGGGCGGTCTCAAGCACGGCAACATCGACCGTCGGGTCTTTCAGCACGAGCTGGGCTGAAACAGGGCCGGTATTATCACCAGCAACTATCTGCTGGTTGCCAATGTAGGTGCCGTCCGTGGTAGTAAACCCGACGTTTCGGCCACTGTTCTTTAAGATATGAGCGATCAGCCGCGTCGTTGTCGTTTTACCGTTGGTGCCCGTAACGGCGACGATTGGTATTCGTGCGGGCGTACCGGTCGGGAAGAGCATATCGATTACGTGTTCGGCGACGTTTCGGCCGATGCCCTCGCTTGGAGAAAGGTGCATACGAAACCCCGGTGCGGCATTGACCTCGATTATCCCGCCGCCGGTCTCGTGCAGCGGTTCCGAGACGTTGTTCGCGATAATATCGACGCCTGCTACATCCAGCCCGATGATGCGAGCGATACGCTCGAACAAAAAGACATTTTCCGGGTGGACCTCGTCCGTACAGTCTATTGCCGTGCCACCGGTCGAGATGTTGGCCGTCGTTTTTAGCGTCAGTATCTCGCTCTTAGGCAAAACGCTGTCCAGGTCATAACCCGACTTCCTGATGCAGCGCATGGTCTGTCCATTTATATCGATTTGCGTGAGGACGTTTTCGTGCCCGTAACCGCGTCGCGGGTCGGCATTGACCTTATCGATGAGCGTTTGAATGGTGCTTTTACCATCCCCGACGACGCGAGCAGGAACTCGCTCGGCGACCGCGATCAATCGATTATTAACTACAAGGGCCCGGTAATCGGACCCGACCAGCTGCTGCTCAACAATAACGAAACGTGAATACTCTTTTGCCTTTTCAAATGCGGTACGGGCTTCTTCAACTGTTCTTATACCCACAGTGGCACCGCGCCCGTGATTACCGTCAAGGGGTTTGATGACAACGGGATACCCCACACGTTCTAATGTCGTTTCGAGCTCATCGATATCTCGAATTTTGTAACCCTTGGGAACCGGGACGCCCATGTCGCCGAGCAGTTTTTTGGTCGCATGCTTGTTGCCCGCGATATCGACAGCGATCATGTTGGTGTTCGCGGTGACGGTGGCCTGTAGGCGTTTCTGATGAACTCCGTAGCCGAGTTGGACCAGCGATTGATCATTGAGACGAATAAAAGGTATGTCGCGGCTCTCCGCCTCCTCAACGAGCGAACCGGTAGACGGTCCGAACCTGACGTTCTCACGGATCTCACGCATCTCCTGCACGTCTTTCGAGAGCTCGGCCTTGATCTCATCCAGGGGCCTTTCCGATGCGAGATCCATAAAAAGCCGCACAGAGGCACGCCCTGCGAACCGGCCAACTTCCTCTTCGAGATAACTGAACACGACATTGTAAACGCCTTTTTCGCCTGTTTCGCGGGTACGACCATACCCAGTGTCCATGCCGGCAAGTGTCTGTACTTCAAGTGCGAAATGCTCGATCACGTGGCCTGCCCACGTTCCCTCTTTGACTCGCCGTAAAAAGCCCCCTTCTTCCTGATAGCTGCAGCCATGAGTAATAAGCGAAGGCATCAGTTCGGTTATCCTGTCATAAAGTCCCTCCACTTTGTCGGTTGGACGCTGTTCCCAGTCTCCGATATCGAGCCGCATGACGATCAGCTTTTTCCAGTACCCGCTCCAGTAATTCGGGCCCCGGAGGGTACGCATCTCCAGAATATTCATAACTTTTCCGCGGTCTCGGTTTCCACGGTGCGACTAGTAGCAAACATACTTGCCCACGCCGATGCTCTTGTATCGACACATCTTTGCAGCTCCCCGAGGTGCGTTCTGTAGCAAATCGGACAAAAAGCCGACATTTCAGCCCGCCGTGTAGCCAAGGTCGGGCAGTAAAAACTCATTTGGCGGCTGTAATGGATGACGTTTGCGGTAATCGTATATCAATCCATCACGTAGTACATGAAGCTGTACTCCACATATGCTAAATGATTCATTATCAGAAACTTCCGCGATCTCATTAAAAGTGATTTGGGAGCCATCCACGATGGTTACCGAGCCTGCACCGTACACTTCAAGTATTCCTTTACCATCCAAAATGATGGCGGTATTCTCGTCAATGCCGATGCCCAGATTATAAGGATTATAGGAGACAGCCGTAATGAGCCGGCTGATCCTGCCCCGCTCAGTAAAGTGCTGATCGATAATAATGTTCTTGAGCATCCCAAGCCCAGGGCTTAACCGGACGCTGTTCTTATGCGGGTGCGACGTAGACTCGCCACGAACGATCATCGAGGTGCTCATGCCCGCCGCCCCCGCGCTGGTGCCCGCGAGCACGACATTGGTGTTGCGGACCAGTTTACGAAGCTTCTCGGCAAACGTCGTCCCGCCAACGACCGACACGAGACGCATTTGGTCGCCGCCTGTAATAAAAACGCCAGTAATGCCATCGAGCAGCTTTTCAGCATCGGCGTGAACGACATCCTGACGGGATGTGGCGCGAAGAACTCGCGGGTTTGCCACACCGAGATTTCTAAAGGCCTGTGTATAAACGTCGGCGGCAAACTCAGGATAGTCAGACGCAACGGGCACGATCAGCACCTCTGCCTTATCTCCCCCAGTCAGCGACAGGAATTTCTTTAATATGCGCCGCTCGTTATACTTATCCTCGGCACCGCCGATGACAAGCAGATGTCCGCCGATGACCTCTCGATCTTGCGATTCTTTCATCGTTTTTTGGCCCTATTATTTTAGGAAACTTTCCTTTAAGTTATTGTAAAGTTTGGCATTGGTCAAATTTGATTTTGACAGCACGCGCCTCAACTCTCAACTATGAAAATCCCACCACTGAACGATTTCAAAAGCACGTTTTTTGACCCGGTATGGCTTGAAGTCGCCGCATCTATTCTCCATCGGCACCAGATACCCTACGCCAGTCTTAACCGGGCCGAATATGGCGAGAACATGGTCTTTTTCGTGGACGCTCGGCTTATCCTCAAGATCTATACACCCGTCAAGAACGGTTTCAGACGTGAACGCTCGGCTTTGAAATTCGCCAATGGCAAAACGACCTTGCCGATCCCGTCTATCGTTGCCGAGGGCGAGATAGAAGGTTATTACTACCTGATCAATACCCAGTTGATCGGCGACCAGATCACCCGTGCGGAGTGGCTGGCAATGGAACGCGGCGACCAGGTCGCTTTACTCACCGAGCTTGCCACGGGGCTCAGGAAGCTTCACACTCGTGACGCAGCGAAATTCAGCTTCGACTGGCGCGAGTTTCTACAGATCCAGGTACTTTCCATCGCAGACAAGCATTTTGGTGACGGAGCAAATCCCGAGTGGAGCGAGAGTATTCCCGCATATTTGAAAGAGAATCTGCCATTGGTTCCACGCAAAACGGCGGAAGCGTTCCTGCACGGAGATGTACATTTAGGAAACCTCCGGCTTACACAAAGAAATGGCCGACCGACGATTGGAGGGCTGTTTGATTTTGCCGACTGCATCAAGGGATTTCACGAATACGAATTCGTAGCCATCGGGGTCCTAATGATCCAGGGTCAGGGGGAGTTGCAGCGAGAGTTTTTCCGGGCCTATGGATACAGCGACGACGAGATGGACGAGACGTTGCGTAAGCGAATGATGACGTTAACCCTGCTCTATGAATACGGGAGCCTCAAGAAATATGCTGAGAGGCTGAGGCCTGATGCGGTCGACTACTCGCTCGCCGAGTTGGAGCGATCGATATGGAATTTTGTGTAAGAGGTCTATGAACGCTCGTCCGCGGCAATGCTCTTCGGGTTGTGGATCTCCTGCAGGCTGCGAACCGTTATTTCGGGCGAAGACATCCGCGTACCGATTGCCTCGACCAGCGCATCGGCACCTGTGATCGTCGTAACGCACGGGACGTTAAACTGCAGTGCGGCCTTGCGAATCGCCTGTTCATCGTAGAATGACGTTTTGCCGAGCGGCGTATTTATGATTAGAGCGATCTCGCCCTGCTTGATCAGGTCCGCTATGTTCGGACGCCCCTCGTTCACCTTGAATACCGACTCGCATCCGAGACCTACCTCGCGCAGCCTTATGGCCGTACCGTAGGTTGCCACCAGTTCAAACCCCAGCTTGTTCAATCGACGTGCAAGCACCACGGCCTGCCCCTTGTGAGTGTCGTTTACCGAGATGAACGCCCGCCCCGTTAATGGCAGGCTCAGGCCCGCACCCTCCATCGCCTTGCCGTATGCTTCACCAAAAGTTGCTCCGACGCCCATGACCTCGCCTGTTGAGTGCATTTCCGGTCCTAGGATCGGGTCGACACCCGCAAACTTTTTGAAGGGGAATACAGGCGATTTTACGAACACGTTCGAGACAGGCAACACATCCGGCAGCTTTAGGTCTGCAAGCGTGCGATCACCGGCCATCACCAGCGAGGCTATCTTTGCGATGGGTACCCCCGTCGCCTTCGCCACGAAGGGCACCGTGCGCGACGCTCTTGGGTTTACCTCGAGCACATAAACGCGGTCATCCTGGACCGCATACTGGATATTCATCAGACCCGTCACCTTGAGAGCGCGAGCAAGCAACTGGGTGTAATGTTGAATAGTCTCAAGGTGCTCTTCCGCGATCTTTTGCGCAGGCAATACACTGGAGGAATCTCCCGAGTGGATCCCCGCCTCCTCGATATGTTCCTGGATACCGGCTACGACAACAGCGGTCTCGTCGGCAAGCGCGTCTACGTCGATCTCAGCGGCGCGTTCGAGAAACTTGTCTATCAGAATCGGTTTCTCGGGTGACGCATCGACGGCGGAACGCATGTATTCGTCAAGCGTCTGGTCGTCGTAAACAATCGCCATCGCACGCCCGCCCAGCACAAAACTCGGGCGCACAACAACCGGGTAACCTATATTATTTGCAACGGTTTTCGCTTCCTCTGCTGAAGTAACGCTGGAATTTTCAGGACAGGGAATTTTAAGCTGCTGAAGCAGAGCTCCAAAACGTTTCCGGTCCTCCGCGAGATCGATCGAATCAGGTGAGGTGCCAATGATCGGCACGACGGCCGCGTGAAGCCGGTCGGCAAGATTCAGCGGCGTCTGGCCGCCAAACTGGACAATAACGCCGTCTGGTTCCTCTACGTCGACGATGTTCATCACATCCTCAAAGGTCAGAGGCTCGAAATACAATCGGTCGGACGTGTCATAATCGGTCGAAACGGTTTCCGGGTTGCAGTTGACCATTATGGTCTCAAAGCCAGCATCCCTGAGTGCAAAGCTGGCATGGCAGCAGCAATAGTCAAACTCGATACCCTGTCCTATTCGATTAGGCCCAGATCCCAGGATCATGATCTTTCGGCGGTCGTTCGGCTCCGCCTCGCACTCTGCTTCATACGTCGAATACAAATAAGGTGTAAATGATTCAAACTCGGCGCCGCACGTGTCGACCCGCTTGTAAACGGGTTTTATGTCCAGCTTTTTTCGGTGAGCTCGAACATCGGCCTCTTGCGACCCTGTAAGATAAAAAAGCCGCCGATCGGAAAGCCCAAATTCTTTTGCCGCACGCAGCGTCTCACTTTCGATGTCAGAGAGCGGCCGAGAGTCGATCTCCGCCTGCAGCTCCATAACCTGCGAAAGCTGATCCAGGAACCAGGGATCTATTTTTGTCAGCCGGTGAAGGTCCTCGACCGAATAGCCGTTCTGCAGTGCGTAAGTAATATAGGAGAACCGCTGTGAGTTTGGGCGTGTGAGTTTGCGCTGAAGTTCGGCGTGCGACACATCCGTTAGACGCAGTGGTTTAACCGCCTCGAGTGAACGGAGGCCTTTAAACAGAGATTCCTTAAATGTTCGCCCGATCGCCATCACTTCGCCGACAGATCTCATCTGTGTTCCAAGGACATCTTCCGAGCCGGGAAACTTTTCAAACGCCCATTTCGGGATCTTTGTGACTACATAATCCATCGTAGGTTCAAACGAAGCCGGGGTCTTTTTTGTAATGTCGTTTGGTATCTCGTCGAGGGTGTAGCCGACGGCCAGCTTGGCCGCAATTTTGGCGATCGGAAACCCGGTGGCTTTTGACGCAAGTGCCGACGAACGAGAGACGCGTGGATTCATCTCGATAATGCGCACATCGCCGTTTGCCGGATTGACCGCAAATTGTATGTTCGACCCGCCTGTCTCAACACCGACCTTTCGAATACATGCCTTCGACATGTCGCGAAGGTTTTGATATTCACGGTCCGTAAGCGTTTGTGCCGGGGCTACCGTTATCGAGTCTCCCGTATGGACGCCCATGGGATCGAAGTTCTCGATCGAGCAGATAATGACGACGTTGTCATTGAGGTCACGCATTACCTCGAGCTCATATTCCTTCCAGCCGAGTATCGACTCCTCGATCAGCACCTGAGATACCGGTGACGCCGCCAGCCCACCACGAGCTATCTCTTCGAACTCCTCTGGGTTGAACGCGGTGCCCCCGCCAGTACCACCAAGAGTGTATGACGGCCTTACAATCGCAGGGTAGCCGATCTCTTCGACGATGCGCGCGGCCTCGTCCCAGGTATGTGCAAATCCACCCTTCGGACTCTGAATGCCGATCTCATCCATCGCGGCTTTGAAAAGCTCGCGGTCCTCACCCACCTTGATCGCGTTAATATTGGCGCCGATCAGTTGGACCCCATATTTGTCCAAAATTCCCTTTTCAAAGAGCGCGACGGACAAATTCAGGCCGGTTTGTCCGCCAACGGTGGGCAGCAGTGCGTCGGGTCTTTCCTTTGCGATTATGGCGGCCACGGTTTCGACGGTGAGGGGCTCGACGTAGGTGCGGTCGGCGACCTCGGGGTCGGTCATGATCGTGGCCGGGTTTGAATTGACCAGTATCACCTCAAACCCTTCCTGTTTCAGGGCACGGCAGGCCTGCGTTCCCGAGTAGTCAAACTCACACGCCTGCCCAATAACGATGGGACCAGAACCGATGATAAGTATCTTGTGTATATCCGAGCGTCGGGGCATGTTTAAGCTGTCGATTATACAGAAAACCCGCGGCCGTTACAGCCGCGGGTGTGGGTCATTGACCGTGTGACAGGTCATAGTGTTGAAGAAGTCAAACGTTAGTTGCCATAACTCACAATTGAGGGACGCCTCCCCGCCGACCCTGGCTTCGTCATCTGTCATTGACGTACTCGACGGTTCGGACACGGCGGTCATGGAAGGTCGGCCCACAACAAAGCACGTCTAACTAGAAGGGAAACTTTGGTATCCTGATCGGTGGTTTCGGCGTCACGTTTTGTATCTGTTGCTGTGCAGCATTAACGATCTTGCCCGTGATCACGCTATCGAGCCTTGCGGCCAGCGTCGGATCAAGCTTCTTTAGCCGGTCGTTGATCTTCTTTGCCTCGTTTTTTTTGCCGCTGGCGAAATAAGCCTCGCCAAGATTGAATAACCCGAATGTATTTCGTCCGTCGAGATCAACGGCCCGCTTAAATGTTGCAACTGCATTCTTGAGGTCGTTTAGTCCGCGAAAGCCAATACCAAGCTGATTTATCGCGATGATCCAGTCGCTCCTAAGTCCGAGAACAATGTTCAGCACGGCGACCGCGGCCTGGAATTCACCGACCGCATTATGTGTCGAACCAAGGTTAAGATATGCCGCATCAAGTCGCGGGTCCTGTTCCACGGCCTTTTGTAAAAAAACTTTCGCCTTTTCGTAGTTGGTTTTGGCGGCAGGTTCGTTCTTGGCAATGGCTTGGGAGTTGCCGGCATTGTAATAAGCCCAGCCGAGATTGGAATTATCGATAGCGCTGGGGCTCATGTCCTTGGCCGTTTCCAGTCGCGCGACCGATTTGTCCCACTCATTCGTCTTGCCAAGACAGAATCCCCATTCGCTATAAAGGTCGGCGGTTTTGATTCCTACCGAGGCGAGCTTGTATTCCGCATTGGCCTCAGCATAGCGTTCAAGCTGCCGATACGTGCTCGCAAGATTTGCATGCGCTTCGTAGTTGTTCGGGTCGCTCTTGATGACGTTTTGATATGCGATCAGTGCATTGTTGTAATCGCCCGCGTTGTAATATGCGACGCCGAGATCAAACGACGCGGGAGCGAACGTTGGTTCAATCTCCAATGAGCTTTTATACGCAGCGATAGCCTGATCGTTTTGGTTCAGGCGTTCAAGTGTCTGCCCGCGGTAATACATTGCCGGGGCGAAACGCGGGTCCAGCTGCAGTGCCCTGTCAAACGTCGCTAATGCCTCGGCATTCTCGTTCCGTTTGTAGTGGAGCATGCCGGCCAGCATCCTTGTGTCCATCCCGTCGACGCCGGCGGCGTTGGCCTTTTGCAGCGAGCTTTCTGCTTTGGCTATCGCACCTGTTTCGACGTACGCAATGCCGAGCGGCGGATATAACATCGACAGCTCCGGACTAATGGCCAAAGCCTTTTCATAGTTCACGATCGCCTTATCATTCTGCCCTTTGGTGTCGTAGATCGCCCCGAGCTTGGCATACGCGACGCCGTTCTTGCTATCGGTTCTCACAGCCTCGTCAAAGTAAATGATCGCGCCTTCGTTATTAGTGTCACCCGCGACGTCGATCCCTTTCCCGGTAAGCGCGTTGCTTAGACCCTCGGAGGCCCGCGTATTCTTTGGATTCTCCGCGAGAGCCGCCCTGTAATTTGTAATTGCCAAATCGGTCTGGTTGTTATCCAGGAAGCCATCAGCCTTGGCGGTCAATGTATTGGAAAGCGCGATCCTACGATTCGCCGCCGCTGCGGTTGCCTCCTGCCGTCTAGCGGCAATGGCTGCCGCACGCCTTTTTTGCGCCGCCGCAGCTATCTGAGCGTTACTTCTGGATGATCTCGCCCGTCCGCCGCCCGCGAAGGAAATGCGGCCGCCGCCCGCTCTTGACTGCGGTCTCTTGCGTGACTCCCGGAATACGAACACACTGGACCCGCCGGCCAGGTCCTCGGTCGCGACAAGGTCCTGCGCCTTTACGGGCCCCGCCCCAGGCATAAGCGAGATAGCGAAGGTCGCGACGAGCATTAGGGCTATATGTCTTCTGGCGTACTTCATAGTAGTCTCCGGGAAAAAGATAATTATATACCCTTAGTGACGGCCAATTGAATTTATTTTATCGTTCGCCAAAACCAACGAATATCGGCTCGGGCTGCAGGTCAATGCCGAACTTAGATGCGACGCCGGCCTGTATCGCCCGCATCAGTGCGATGATCTCACCCGCAGTCGCTCCGCCGCGATTGATAAGAGCCAGCGTGTGATTGTTCGAAATACCCGCGCGCCCCATGGCGAAGCCCTGGTGGAAACCCACCTTCTCGATCAGCCAGGCGGCCGGTATCTTGACCGCATCGTCAAATTGAAAGTGCGGCATATCAGAGTAGGTTTCGCGAAGCCGCGCGAACTCGGCGTGAGTGACAACCGGGTTTTTGAAAAACGATCCGGCGCTTCTCGAGTTCGGGTCGGCAGCATCGATAACCATGGATTTTGCCTTTCGAATGCCCAGGACGGAGTCTCGCACCTCGCCTAACGCCGGCTTGCCATCCCCAAAGATTGCCATCAGGTCCTTATACTCCACCTTCGGCGCGCCGCCCTGCTCTAAGGCAAATGTCACGCTCCTGACGATGTAACGGCTTGGCTCCGTAGAATTGAATATGCTCGTGCGATAGCTAAACCCGCAATCAGCATTTGAAAGCATGACGGCCTGCCGGTCCGATCGATCGAGGCACGTGACTGCCACGATCGTCTGCGAAACTTCCTGTCCGTAAGCGCCAACGTTCTGTACGGGTGTCCCGCCGACAAAGCCCGGGATGCCCGTTAAGCACTCGACGCCGGCCAGATCGTTTTCGACACAATAGGCAACAAACTGGTCCCAGTCTTCGCCCGCCATGGCCGTAACGTGTACCGTCCGCCCGCCCATCGGTTCGATCGACAGCCCTCGCGGGATAATTTGCAGCACGAGTCCATCAAATCCGTCGTCCGAGATCAATACGTTGCTGCCGCCGCCAAGAATGAAAAGATTGATAGACCCGGCTTCGGCAAACGATAGAGCCTCGATGATCTCTGCTTCGGTTCGGGCGGTAAGGAAATATCGGGCCGGCCCGCCGATACCCAGAGTGGCATAGGGCGCGAGGCTGACATCATGCTGCAAAGCTTCCGGTTTTTTCACGTCACTCAAAACAAAAAAGGCCCGCTTAATTTAATAAGCGGACCCACGTTAAAAGCAAGCCGATATGTCAGATCACCCTCGCGACCTTTGCCTGCTGCTCAAGTTTCATAGCTTCGCTGGGGTTCAGCGTTTTCAGGCGGTCGATGATCTTTTTCACTTCCTTGCCGTTCTTGCGCTTCAATTCGCTCACGCCGAGGCTCGATAAAATTGCCGTGTTGTCCGGGTCCTTGTCGGACGCGTCGCGGAAGGTTTTTGCCGCATTTTCAAAATCATTTACTTTGAAATAGGCCGTCCCGAGTGCGTACCTGGAAAAATTCCATTCCGACTTCCTTTCGACGACCGGCTTCAGCGACTGGATCGCCCCGGCATAGTCGCCGAGATCGATCTGTACGGCGCCCAGATTCTGCAAAACGCCGTCGACTATCGCCGGGTTATTTGCGGCCAGGGCCTTTTCGAGGTTGACCTTAGCAAGCTCGAGCTTTGGCTTTGCCTCGGCCGTTCGCAAAGAATCCAAGTCGGTGCGGGCAAAGTTGTAATAGGCCCATCCGAGGTTTGCATGGTCGAGGGTGTTGCCGCCAAGAGATATTGCTTTCTCAAGAGCAGCTATCGCGGCCGCCCATTTGCATGCGATACGTTTGGCGGTGTTCAGCTCGCACTGTCGTCCAATGACATATGCCTGCTTGCTGTAAAGGTCGGCGGCCGTCTCTTTGTTGAAATCGGTGTTCCGCATCAGGAACACATTCGCCAGATTGTAATTAGATTCGGCCTCGTTAAAGTTAACGCCCGTGTTCCTGTAAGCTTCGGCAAGCCCCGCGTACACTTCCCAATTATCGTTTTTGAGCTTCACGGCCTTTTTGTAGGCCTCGATTGCTTCGTCGTACTTTTTCGCCTCGAAAAGAGCTTCACCCAGCCCGAGCCATGCGTCGAAATAGTTGTCCTTCAAAGCTACTGCTTTCTGATAATCGGGTATAGCTTCGGCAAAGCGTTTTAGCTTTGTGAGCACCTCTCCTGAGTAATAGAAAGCCTCGGATGACGTCGGGTCAAGCGTCTTTGCCTTTCCAAACGCGGCCAGTGCTTCGTCGTATTTTCCCTGCGAGTTTCGCACCAGGCCCAGGAAGAATTGCGTTTCGGCTGAGTCGGCTGAGAAAGCAAGCGCTTTCGTCAACAGCTCATCTGCCTTGGCGATCTCGCCGGACTGGTAGTACAGGATGCCGAGCGGTACATATATCTCGGTCAGGTTCTTGTTCGACGCAAGCGATTTTTCGTAATTAGCGATGGCCTCCGCAAACTGGTCTAGTGCCGCATAGACCTCACCCAGCCCAAAGTAGGCAGCGGCGTTCTTCGGGTCGTATTGCAGAGCTTCGGTAAATACATTCTTGGCAGCTGCAGCCTGATCTTTTACCAGCAGATCGTTGCCCTTTGCCGCGAGGGCCTCGCTCATACCCGTTTTGGCTGCAATATTATTCGGGTCAAGGCTAGCCGCGTCCCCAAATACTTCGATTGCGCGTTCAAAGTCACCCTGTTCCAGGTAATATTCGCCGACGCCCGCAAAGAGCTTTGAACCCTCGGCGGCGGGGAGGGTTTTGATATTTTTCGGCAGTTTGTTCGGATCCAGCGACTTTGCCCGGTCGGGGCCCGGCATCACCCGGGCCACAGTCTCGTACTGTTTCTTAATCTTCTTTACGGTTTCCATCCTCTGCGCCTTCGTGCGGGTCGGTTTAAGGGTTGATACAAATC
>JBHENG010000024.1:20112-32800 GCA_046262195.1 Pyrinomonadaceae bacterium
GCCTTTGCCGCACTCCTGAAAACGAACACACTGGAGCTGCCCGTAATACTGCTTACCAGCACCAGGTCCTGGGCGCTCGCCGCTATCGGTGTCACCCATATGGATGCTGCAAGCACGCAGGTGACGATAACTCGCAATCGCCGCAATTTACTCGACATATTTTTTCCTCGAAAGAACCGGATAGAAACTTACCGATACACTTATCACGAGTTTGATGCTCTACCAAATCAAAAACGTTGACTGCCCATCTGGTACAGGCTGCCAGGTTCAAATGCGTCGCGGTCAAATCTTGCCCTTTTTGCTCACCTAATATAAATTTAGTGCTAGCCAACAAAACGTAAGTTCAACGTTCAAAGTTCAATGTTCAAAAGTTGACCTTCGAACCCGCCCTAACTTTGAACCGGGAACTCGCGGCTTCGAATTTCATATAGAAGGAGAGCTTGCCGAACATGAAAGCATTTGCAACTGAGAGCATCAGAAATCTGGCTGTCATTGGACACGGCGACGCGGGTAAAACCCAGCTCGTCAGTTCCCTGCTCTACGTCGCCGGAACACAACCACGCTGGGGGAAGGTCGACGAAGGAACGACCGTCACCGATTACGAGGAAGACTCGATAGAACGAAAGGTCTCGCTTAACAACAATTTTGCCCACCTCGAATACAACGACACCAAAATTAATCTGATCGACACGCCCGGCTACGCCGCTTTCGTTTCGCACGCGAGGCCGGCCCTGCGTGTTGCGGACTGCGCACTGGTCGTGGTCGACGGCGTTCACGGCATTGAAGTCCAGACCGAAAAGACCTGGCAGTACGCCAATGAGTTCCTGCTGCCGCGCTTTATGGTCGTCAACAAGATCGACAAGGAGCACGCCGATTTCGGCCACGCCCTCGAGACCGCCACGTCTAGCTTTGCCCGGTCGATAGTCCCGTTTACGCTGCCTATCGGAAAAGAAGGAAATTTCAAAGGCGTCGTAGATGTCGTGCATCAGAAAGCATATGAATTTGACGCTGCGGGAAAGGCGAAAGAGGTCCCGCTGCCTGAGGAGGGTCGCGACGTTTTTGAACGTACACGCGAACGCCTCATCGAGATCGTTGCCGAGTCAGACGATGCTCTGATGGAAAAGTATTTTGAGAACGGCACCCTCGAAGAAGAAGACATTTATCCCAATCTCGCCAAAGCGATCGCGAGCAGTAAGCTCTGCCCGGTCTACGCGGTTTCGTCGTTAACGCTAGTGGGATTATCGATCTTGCTCGACCATATTGTCGAATTCGCACCAAACCCTGCCGTCCACGAGGCAGAATACGGCTTTGTCGATAACGATATGGCCGGCGACCGCATCAGCCGAAAGTACTCACATGACGAGCCGTTTTCGGCTTACATATTCAGAACCATCGCCGACCCTTTTGCCGGCCGCATAAATGTGATGAAGGTCATCAGTGGCCGCGTCTCGTCCGATGCTACTGTTCAGAACACCACCCGCGACACAGCCGAGCGGTTGGGGGCCCTGCATGTCATCTCCGGCAAAACGCTGGACAAAGTGAACGAAGCTGCGACGGGTGACATTATCGCTGTCGTCAAGCTGAGGGAGACCCAGACGGGGGACACACTGGCCGATAAGGCAAAACCTATCGTGTATCCAAAGGTCGAGTACCCCGAGGCAGCGATTGCCTTCGCTATCGAGCCGAAATCGCGTGCCGACGAAGATAAGATATCGGTTGCCCTGCACAAGATCCTCGAGGAGGACCCGTCTCTGCATTTTGATCGCGACCCGCAGACAAAAGAGTTCATTCTCTCGGGCTCCGGGCAGTTGCATATCGAGACCGTAGTCAAAAAACTCGAAAAACGGTATCACGTTGAGGTCGCACTTCATCCGCCAAAGGTCCCGTACAAGGAAACCATCAGCCAACAGGTCGAGGTGCAGGGGCGGCATAAGAAACAGTCCGGCGGACGCGGCCAGTTCGGCGACTGCAAATGCATCTTTGAACCGCTGGAACGCGGGTCGGGATTCGAGTGGGTCGACAAGATCTTTGGCGGCTCCGTACCTCAGAATTTCCGCCCCGCTATCGAAAAAGGCATTATTGAGGCCGCGGCTTCGGGTGCTGTAGCGGGTTACCCGCTGGTTGATTTCAAGGTGACGCTGATCGACGGCAGTTACCACACAGTGGATTCGGACGAGCATTCCTTCCGTGCGGCGGGACGCAAGGCGTTTCGTGCCGCCATGGAAAAGGCAAAGCCGACGCTGCTCGAGCCGATAATGGATGTTGAAGTGTTCACCCCTCAGGAGGTGTCGGGCGACATCATGGGCGACCTCAACTCTCGCCGCGGGCGTGTTTCCGGCATGGAAATGCGGGGCCGGCAGCAGGTGATAAAAGCCAAAGTCCCGTTGTCGGAAATGCTCGATTACCAGTCCAAGCTCAATTCCGTAACACAGGCTCGCGGCTCATATCACATGCAGTTCTCTCATTATGACCCGCTGCCCGGAAACCTGGCACAAAAGGTCATTGACGAGGCTGTCGCAGCCGGGCGTGTGAGAGCTCACGAAGAAGAGGATTAGCCCTTTGAAACCACGCGTAATGTATGTGTTCTACAGCAAAGCGAAAGCATGTAAAAACTTAACACCGTCCAGCGGCGTAATAGTTGATTAGACTGTTCCAAAGACCGCCTCGATTGAGGCTGCCAAATGATTTATTAGGAGAACTAACGATGTTCCAAATCAAACGTTTTACTCTATCTTCCATCGTACTTTTAACATTGATCGCCGGCGGCGCCTTCGCCGTTTCCGCTCAGCTGCGTGTCCCGCGACCCAGCCAAAAAGCGAGCGTAATACAGACGATCGGCGTTACCGATCTATCCATCACGTATAGTCGCCCGGGCGTTAAAGGGCGAAAGATCTGGGGCGACGCACCGCCGGATGTATACGCGAAAGGCGAAGCCACACTCGACGACCAAAACAAGCGGCCCGCGGGAATGCCTATCGTTCCTTATGGCCACGTGTGGCGAACGGGTGCTAACGAAGCGACGCAGTTTGTTGTTACCGATGATGTTCTGATAAACGGCCAGCCGTTAGCGGCCGGCAGCTACAGTCTGCACACCATCCCTGGTAAGGATCGGTGGGTCATCGTATTTAATGGGCAGGCCAATCAGTGGGGCAGCTTTAACTACGACCCTAAGAACGATACGCTGCGTGTAAAGGCGAAACCGCAAGCCACCGCGGACCACCAGGAGTTCTTTGCATTTACTATTGATCCGACCGCCGATAACGCTGTCCAGGTCAGCATACGGTGGGAAAAGGTTCGAGTGCCCTTTACCGTTGAAGTTAAGGACGTTGTCGCCACGACCCTGACTAAAGCACGAGCTGCCGTCGCAGCCGCTAAACCCGACGACTGGGCGACGCCGTACAATGCCGCGGTTTATGCCCGAAGCAACAAGGCCGCCGAGGACGCTCCAAAGTGGTTCGAACAATCTTTGCGAGCCGCAGAGGAACAGCTAAAGGTCAAGGAAACTTTCCCGGCGCTCAACCGAAAGGTGAATAGCCTGGTGGCGCTGGGACGAACGCAGGAGGCCATAGCCGTAGCTGAAAAGGCCGTCGACCGCGGAAAGGCGGACAAGGTCGATACTGCGGCCCTCGAAAAACGCATCGTGGACATGAAAGCTGGTAAGAACTAATCGTGGGACTTAGCAAAGGAAAAAAGGCCGGGAACATTCCCTGCCTTTTTTTGCCTGTGCTGATACAGTCTTATATTGAGCCCGTCGCGCCGGTTCCGAGATTCGTTATTGGCGAAATGACGGCGCCTCAAAACTTAACGCCTAAATAGATCGCTGTCTCCCCGGGGACCATGGACGGGTCGTAGAGGTTCTCGTCAAATCCACAGAAGCGGAACCCAAGATTTAGATAAAACTGGATAGCGGGATAGTTAAAGTTTTGCGTCTCGAGCCATAACCCGCGAGCGCCGCGGCGACGCGCAAAATCAATTGCCCGTTCCACCATACTGCGCCCGATTCCATCGCCTTTAAATCTCGGCAGCACGTAAAGGTGGGTGATCAAGGCACGTCGGTTCCAGTCTTCATACTTAACTGTCATGAACGCCGCAAAGTCGGCTCCTGCCTCGGCTATCAGGGAAAATTCACTCTCCTCGACCGCCGCTCCGATGCCGCTTGTGTCGTAACGCTTCGTCAGGGTTTTGCCAAGTTCCTCCACTATGAACCTTGCAGCCATGTCTCCTTTCCTCAGCCGGTATGCCCTATCCGTTGTGAATGAAGCATCAAATGCCTCAAGACGCTCTTGGTCAGCGGGCCAATCGATCGCACGAAATGTGATCTTTTCAGGCTTGATCAAACTCTTGAGGTTCTGAGCCGCGTTTGTCTTATCCACAATTCTGCTGCTGCAATCGAGGTCAGCCACCCAGTCCAGAATGCCCAACCTGCCATATCCGCAAACCCGCTGCCAGTCGCGGTGTAAATGGTTAGGCCGATGACCCGAACGACGGCTATCCCGATCCCGATCGCGAACATTCTTATCATCCACTCGCGATGCCTGACGTAATCTCCGGTGCGTATCGCTGTATATGCCTTGGCGAGTGCAAAGAGAAATACAGTCCCCGCTGTTATCGCAGCCAGCGCCGGTGCCCAGCCGCCAAACGGAAAAACTGTCGCCATTCGGAGCCCCGATATAGCAACCAAAATCGCAGTAAGGATCAGTATGTGTCCCGACCATCGATGCAGCTTCGCATACCGCGTTCGTACCGGGCCAATAAACTGAACTGGTGCTGCTAACAAAAATAGAGCGCCGGGAACTATATGCATTAGCGTCAGTACGGGATTACCGGCGAACCACATATTGAAATCTTTCGCCTCATCACGCATGCCTTCCGGCAGAGTACTGACCAGAAATCTTGCGGCCTCATCACCGTAAACTACGGCCCAGGCGCGGGCTAATGCGGCTGCGACGCCGATTGTGATCAGCAAGCCCATCACAAGGACCAGCAAACTCGATCGCGTTACGGCGGTTTTGCTGTCGGGTTCGATCATGCGGTCGTCCGGGTTGCCGAGCTATTGTACCACTTGTCCCAAACTGCCTTTGCGATCTCCGCAATGACCCTTTCGCGGGTGGCGTTGTCGGCTTTCGAATCCGACACATAGACCGCGATGGCTATTCTTTTGCCATTCGGCAGATAGATTATCCCAATATCATTTGTGGCGGCATGAATGCCGTTCTGCGTGCCGGAGGTACCGGTCTTATGTGCGACAACGCTGCCATCGGGCAGCAAGCCTTTTATCCGTCTTTCGCCCGGCTCCGACTCCGCTAAGAGTTTTATCAGCAGTGATTCGTCGTCGACGCCGCCCGCGAACGGGCTGCCTTTGAGATTGCGAAGCAGCTCCACTGATGCCTCGGGCGTGGCCCAGTCCTCGTACTGAGTCTCCCAATCGCGGCTGATCTCTTTCTCAGAATTTACTACCTTCACGTCGTGAATACCGATCTGCGTTAGATATGACTGCACCTCGTTTGGGCCGCCTGCCAGCCGAAGCAGAACGTCGCTCGCGGTGCCGTCACTTTCTGTTATGGAGAGATCCATCAGCTGCCGAATGCTGAAATCGCCGCCCTCGGGGTGCTCATCACGCAGCGGGCTGCGAAACCCGATGCGTACCATGTCTTCTTTCGTAACGCGGACGATCTCGTCAAGGTCAAGCTCTCCGAGCGCCACCTTTTCCATAACGGCCATAGCGATGGGCAGCTTGTAAACGCTCTGGCTCGGATACCGGCCCGCGCCATCGAGCGTCGCGGCATCGCCGGTTTCTAACAGCACCGCTGCCGCGCCCACGCGCCCTTTCGCCGACGCGGCGATCTCTGCGAACTGCTTCTCAAGTTCCCTGTCGCGCGTGGGCACGAGCTTGTGTGCGGGCGTTGCACGCGGAGCAGGGGGCGGTGTCGGAAGTTCGGTCGGTATGTGCCGTGGGACGTTGCAGGCCCCCAAAAAAGTTCCAAAAAACATAACGAGAACAAAGATCCAATTACGCCTTGGCGTGTTAAACAACATCAGACAATCTTAGATGGCTGCAGCCGGCAAAGGCAAGAAGCCGTCAACTCGCGTCGACGGCTCTCGTGATCGGGATTAGCAGTGATTACCAGGGCCGTTTCTGGTACACGGAAACGTATGCGTCACCGTCCACCACGATCATCGGGTCTTTATTTTTCGGGTGGTTGCGGAGCTCGATCGGGTAAACGGTCTTGCCGTTCTTGTTCGAGTAAGCGGTCAGCGTGGTCCTCGTGGCGGTCCAGCGGCCGCTGTCATAGCTTTGGCTCGCGGTCGAGCCTGCTGAGCCGCTCGACGAGGATTCGGCCGTGTATTCGTAGGTGCCGTTTTGGTAGAGCACAAAACAGCGGCTGGACATGTATGAGTTCGATCCGGTAAGGCTCGACAGATAACACCATTTACCGACAAACTCCGGCACGATCCCCTCGCCCCCTGAGGTGCCCATGGACACACCTGCGGTCACGCCGCTTGCCGCCTTTCCGGCCAACCGCCGGTAAACAACCTCGCGGCCCTGGACGTCTACGGTGAGCTTGTCGCCCTCGAGCACGTATGGGAACATCAGCGAGCCTTCGTCATCGCTAACGGTTATCACCGAATTCTTTACCTTGTAAGTGTATTTTTCGCCGTTGATGGTGATGCTGCCGTCGGCAAAAAATTCGATAACGGCCTCATCGCTCTGCCAGCGTCCGAGAAACGGGTTTTTGGCCGCGGGTGCCGGCGTCGGCTTCTGCGCAAATGTGTCGGCTGCTAGCGGTACCGCGAATATTCCAACCGCAAGCGATGAGCAAAACAATGCTTTAAGAAATATCCTCGACAACTTCATAATCGCCTCCTGATGGTTAGATGGAGTGAGCAAGTACGAGCCAAATCATACTCGAAGGGCCAGCGTACGGTAAACAAAAATCGACCGCCGCTGATCAGGCATCGAGGAGTGTGCCCTCGAGGCCGCAGGGCACTGAATAGATGGTGTCGCCAGTCGCGACCACCATATCGCCGGCACGTGTGAAACAGAGCCCGACAACATTGTTCCCCGCGACAAACTGCTCGCCTGTCGAGCCATCTGGCGAGATGCGGACAATGCCGTGTCGGCCCTGAAAACACGCGGCCACGTAGAGATTGCCCGCCTTGTCGAACGCAAGGCCCTGGGGGCGGCCAAGCCCGCGGAAAAACTTTTCGTCAAACCCTTCCTTATCTATGACATGAACGGCATCGTGGCTCGCGAGGCCCGGCGATGTCATAAACAGCCTTCCGTCCGATGCGAACGCCAGGTGATAGGCCGCAACCGAGGCATCCATGACGGTAAAGGTTTCTATGCTCGCAAATTCCCGCACCCTGAACACTGTCCCCGAACGATCACCGACATACATTAGACCGTTCGGGTCAAATGCAAGCCCCGTGGCAATGCCCAGCCCGGTCGCATACACGGTTGCGGTGCCCTCACGGCCGACCGCGTAAACCTCGCCCTGCGCGCGGTTGGTTACAAACATCTGCCCTTCCTCGTCAAAGGCGATGCCCGTCGGGTTCAATATCGGCTCTGGCATCTCATCGAGATACCCGTCCGGCTCCAGTCTGAAAAGCGTTACCGGCAGGTGCTGGCCCCGGCTGCCTGAGCGTGTCAGGATAATTGCGTCGTCCCCCGGGTCGATCGCCGGGTTTGCGACCATATGCATCCCGTCCACGAGCTTTCGTCCAATAGTTATCTCGAGATGGCCGCTGACCGCGCCAAGGCTCTCGAGGTGAATGGTTGTCTTGCCGCCCGCGACCTCCTCAGGAACGATGGCGAGGATCCGTGTGGTCGAGGCGGCGACGAGTCTGCACTGCACACCCTCGATATAGCATCCGTCCGCGCTTGCCGGCTCGAACCGAAAACCCTCGCACGTTATCGCGATCTCGCCATTCGGTATTGCGTACGCCGGCTCGACCGCGGTTATCTTCACTCGCTGGCTCATGCAGGCTTGATTCTACGACTGTTTAGCGGATGGTGTCGAATACCTTCACGGCCGCTTTTCGATGATCCCGGCAACATATTGAAATTTTAACGTACCACTGACTCGTGTCAGAATCGCGGGCTATAGCGACCAGCCTTTTGTTATCGATTCCCTGCGAATGTTCATTTCTAGTCAACCCCCGGTCTCACCAAATTTGACAAAAATGGTTGTCATTGTCGTCCGTCATACATTAGACGCCTAAAGCGTTGTTTACTATTTAGTTTGCAGTGATAACGGTTCACTAGCCCACGGTAGTCCGTCGGCTGTCGACCGGAGAAACCGTGGTGTTCTCCGGAACGGCGAGGTTTGCTAGATGAAAGACAGTCAGGACGGTAAAGCTTCTAACCACATACTCGCCAGTTTATCGCCTGAAGCCTACGAGCGGCTTTCCCCTAACGTTGAGCCGATCGACCTACCCACAGGTATGTTACTGTTCCGACCCGGTGATCCTATCGAGCATGTTTATTTTCCGTCGAGTGCAATGATCTCCGTCGTTGCGTATACAGACGATGGCGAAGGCACCGAGGTCGGCATCGTATCGGAGGAAGGTGCCGTGGGTTATGAAGGATTGCTCGGACCCGGCAAGGTGCTCAACGAGCACATGGTGCAGATAGCCGGAAAAGGCCACCGGGCCCCGCTGTCGCTTTTAAGGAAGGAATTTAAACGCGGCGAGTCGCTCCGAAACGTTATTCTCCACTTTGTCCGGAAGATGATGACGCATATCAGCCAGACGGCGCTCTGCAACCGGCTGCACCCCGCTCAGCAGCGTCTATCGCGATGGCTTCTTACTTGCCAGGACCGCACGGGGCTGGCGATCCTGCCACTGACCCAGGAGTTTCTTGCCCTCATGCTCGGCACAAACCGTTCGACCGTGACGATCATGTGCGTTGAGCTTTTTAAGATGGGCTTTATCTCCTACACAAGGGGCGAGATACGGATCGTGAACCGCCCCGGCCTCGAGGCATTTTCCTGCCCCTGTTATAAAACCATTCAGGCTGCGTACTCCGAAAACTTCCAGAGCGCCTCACTCGCCTCCAGTTAATTAATATCCTGATATTTTCGAGTCGTGTTCGATGCGTGACAACGGTGCGCGCCTCTCTCAATACTATTGATGTACGTGCTATTTGGATGTGGCCGAGCCGGTCAGCTACGTTCGTTTATCTATACCTAAACAAAGCTTCCGTCAGTCGTTTCCCTGCTGAGAGCGCGTTAGTCCGCTAGGCGGGCAATAAATTAACTAGGATAAAACACATCTAATCTGATACTATCCGGCTCACATCTCGGGTTTTTTGAGAATTCACCACTCGACACCAGGAATTGTCTCACTTCTATATTCCTCTTGCCGTCTTCTGTGTTTATCCACGCGACAAGCCAGAGGGCCACAATATGAACGACATTGCCCTCGGGTTTACAACTACAAATTTACTTCTGAACGCGTTGCCGGCGGAGGACCTCCAGCGCCTGACGCCGGATATAGAACGCGTCGAGCTTACGCGCGGGGCCATTCTCTATAACCCAGGCGACGTGATCGATTTCGTCTACTTCCCTGAGTCAGCCATGATCTCGCTCGTCGCTTTTACCGAGGCGGGTGAGGCGACCGAAGTCAGCGTCATCGGTGATGAGGGAGCGGCAGGCTTAGAGGTCCTCATGGGTGCCAGGTCCCCGCTCAACTCAAACATGGTTCAGATCGCCAATTCCGGATATCGCATTAGCGCCGAAAAGATCCGCAGCGAATTCAAACGCGGCGGAGCCTTTCACGACCTCGCGCTCGGGTTCACACGCAAGCTCATGAGCCAGATGGGCCAGATCGCTTTCTGCAACAGACTGCATACCGCTGAGGTCCGGCTTGCCCGCTGGCTGCTGATGTGCGAGGACCGGGCTCACTCAGATGTGCTCGGGTTGACCCAGGAATCCATCGCCGTCATGCTCGGCTCGAGCCGGTCGACCGTGACGGTCGTAGCAATAGAATTGCAAAAGACAGGTTTCATCTCTTACTCACGGGGTAAGATCCAGATCCTCGACCGCCCCGGTCTCGAAGCCTTCTCTTGTACGTGTTACCGCACCATCCAGTCTGCTTATCAAGGTACAAATTAGCCCTTTCTAAAAAACGCTTTTCTATTGTTAGCAAACTAACAGACACCCCACGTAATAACGTTATAAAATTCTTATATAGAAGTTATTAATTTCTTTTCCGACATGGTTTAAAACCGAATGCGCTTGAAGTCTGCCTGTTCTCACTTATGAGGATCAAAGCCGAAAACGTATGTGAATGGTCGCGGTGCTACGAACCGGCGGCAAATCACGTGCGATTCGGTATGCGGGTCTTTGATATCGAGCCCGACATTCACGTGTCGGATCAATCGTTCAATGTCGATCATAAGAATTTTTGCAGCAAACATGTCGCTCGTATACAGGATGAGTATTTTGAAGTAACGGTGATGCAACTCGGCGGGTGCGAAATACACCGCCTGATTCCGGGCGAGGCCGCCAACGCTGCGTCGAATAACGCCCGGTGATCACCTTGGAATATAGATGAAAATGAATGAATTGTTATGGAAGATCGACCTTTGGCTGCTCGAGTTTGAGGGCGAGATCGACGCGCACTTTGGTGCCGGCGACGTAGACAGAGGCATGGCCGCTTACAGGGCATGGCACGAGAACGTCGCCAAATCGATAGCCCATGTGGACCGCAATCTCGCCCACAGCTTTGCCAGAACGGCACAGAATGCCGAGACCAAGCTGCAGAATCGCTCCGCTCTTACCCCCCGCACCATATTTATGCGTACTTGCGGAGGCAAATCGAAACGGTTTCTTAACGACATAAAGCGAAAGGCAATGAACGGGACCCTTAAGGTGGGTTCCGGCGCTGCCTGATCCATACCGTAACTTTCTCCCGCTTCCCCATAGAAAACGGAATTGTTCCGATCGTATTGTAGGCTGGCGCACATAAACGCTGAGTACCAGGCGTCATACTTTAGTTGTGAGAACATTACACTTATCAGCCGCAGTGGTTGAACATATATCGGAATTAAAATCCGTCGCCGACCGGCAGCGTCCTATGGGCCTCGGTGAAGGGAAAACATCAAGGGCGATAGCTGCTAAGCAGCAGCTGCGCGAGACGATCGACTCACTTTCAGAGGACGAGCGCATAGAGCTCGAGGCGATCTCATGGCTCGGTCACGAGCATTTCAAGAGCTTTGACCAGGCTTTTGCTTACGCGAGGGTAGCGACCACAGGCGGGCTCTCGATACACCTGGCCGACAAATCATCCCTTGACTACCTTTGGAAAGGGACCCACCTGCTTGATAAAGAGGGCATTAAACTGTCCTGATTTCCGTCTCCACCTCCTGTTGACCAGCAAACATTAACTTTAGAAACGGCGGAGCGATAAGAGTCGTCGCGACCGCCATGAAGAGCACCACGCCGAAAAGCGCGTCGTTTATAACGGCGAGCCCGAGCCCGATCTGCGCCACGACAACGCCGACCTCGCCGCGGGGGACCATGCCCATGCCGATCTGGGCCGCTTTTCGCCAGCCCATCGAAATGACGCCAGCACCGCCGCCGACCAGCTTTGTCAAAACGGCTACCAGTGTGACCAGTAGCGTCAAAACGATGACCGACGTATCGCGAAACACATCCAGCTTTAGCTGCATCCCGATGCCCACCAGAAAGAAAGGCACCAGAAACTCGGTAACGCCGTTCATCTGGCGGTGCATGGTGTCCTCTTCCTCGCTCGCCTCGGCTAGTGCCATACCGGCGAGAAACGCTCCGATGATGGCCGCAACTCCTATGTATGCAGCGGCCACCGACAGGCCGAGGCAGAGGGCCAGAGCAAAAGCAAAGAACGAGTTGTCCACACGAAGATTTCCTATCCTGGGCGCGAGTCTCGTAACCGCCGGTGCACCGACAAGCGCAACCAACAGAGTAAAGCCGATCGCGAGGGTCGCCGTGAGAGCGATCTCGAGATAGTCGATGCGTCCCTCTGCCACACTCGCAACACCCGCAAGTATCAAAAGGCCGAGAATATCGTCTATGATCGCGGCGCCGAGGATTATACGGCTGGTATCCTCATTCAGCAGGCCCATCTGCCCGAGCACCCTTGCCGTAATGCCCACCGAGGTCGCCACCATCGCCGTTCCGATAAATAGCGACTCGACGGTCGATGCTCCCCAAAGCAGCATCAGCAGGTAGCCGCAGACGAACGGAACGGCAACGCCCAGCACCGCCACGATCGCGGCCTTTCGGCCCACTCGGAATATCGCGACCGGCTTTGTTTCAAGGCCGACGCTAAAGAGCAGAAAGATCACGCCCATCTCGGCAAGGATGGCCGTCATATCGGACGGCGTGACCCAGTTAAACACGCTCGGTCCGATCAGAACGCCGGCAAGTATCTCACCCACGACCGAAGGCTGGCGCAGCCGCTCGAACAGCTCGGCCATGACCTTTGCCGCAAACCAGATGATCAGCAGCGTCAGCAGAATGTCGATGTGTCCGCCGCCCGAGGCAGCCGCATAAAACATAACGTTATCTTACAGTTAGCCCGCAACTTATTAGAAGACTAGAATGCCCTTTTTCCACTGATCAAGCATCGCCGCTGCGGTTGCGCGTTCTTAGAACACATACACTCTCCCTCTTTCCTGTTTGCACATGCGGACGGCGATGGAGAC
>JBHENG010000025.1:0-32095 GCA_046262195.1 Pyrinomonadaceae bacterium
AAGCTGTACAATGTGTAACGGCATGCTTATCTCACGTTCAGGAGTTTTTTATACAGTTCTGTGGTTCTATCGATCTGGCTTTTGGGCGAGAATTTTTCCACGACCCTTGTCCTGCCTTGGGCGCCCAACTCGGATCTATCTGCTTTATTTTTGAGTAGCTCGATTATTCGGGCAGCCATTCCCGCATCGTCATGGGGCTCTACCAGATACCCGGTTTTGCCTTCTTCGACCGCTTCGGCCGCGGCTCCAACCCGCGTGGCAACAACGGGTTTGGCAGCCGCCATATATTCAAGTAATGAATTGGACAATCCTTCGGATTTCGACGTCAGCACACATATTTCAGAATTAGATAATAGCCGCGGGACGTCAGTACATCGGCCAATAAAATGGACGTTGTCATTGACATTCATTTCACTGGATCGTTCTTTTAGTGTTGCTTCTAATTCGCCTTCGCCCGCGACAATGAAATGGGCCGTTGGAAAAACTTTTACCACCTGTTTCGCGACTCGTAACAACATGGGCACATTCTTTACCTCATGTCGCAAGTTCGCGACCAACGTGACCAGCGAGCTTCCAGCGGGAAGACCGAGTTCTTCACACATGACCACAACATCGGGGACTGCATTTACAAACGGCCTCGGATCAATACTGTTGTAAACAACTTCTAACTTACGAGGGTGCAGGCCGCGGCCGATCAGATATTCCTTCCCGGCATCTGAATTGACCACGACAGCACTGGCAAAGTTAAATGCCAGACGCTCAATGGCATCCTGCGCTCGGGTGCGCATACCAGTTGTCTCCCGCTTGGACGCTATACGAGCTGGGACTCCGGCGTGTGCGGCCGCGGCCATTCCAAAAACGTTTGTATAAAAATCGTGGGTCTGAATTAGATCGATATCGTTGTCGCGCAGATATTTTGAACAGCGCCGGACCTGCCTGGCGAAATTGATGTTATAGAATGAACTGAGGGGAAACTCGGGGACATCGGGACCCACCATCGCGTACATGTCCTCCTCGAGAATTCCTTCAGCGTTCAATGTGCCGGCAAAAACGTCAAACGAACCTTCGTCCTTCAGCTGCCGCGTAAGCGCAATTGCCTGCCGTTCGGAGCCGCCCTGATGAAAGCTCCCGATCAATTGTAGAACACGTTTTTTCACGGGCTATTAGTGTGGAGCCTGAAGTGATATTTTGCGGCGCCCTTCGTCGGTTTTTATATAAAGCTCGGTTCCGAGACGGCGGATCGCAGCGTAGTTTTTATCCGGTCTGCTGAAAACGTCGGTATCACCAATACGCAGATGACTCCCGCTGATCAGTACCATCTCATCCGGGGTGGCCTGCCTCTGATCGGCGCGAGCCCAGGAATATTTAAAATTGGAATCGAACATTCCTGTCGCGATACTGGAGCCCGGCGAGTCGTTGATCACAAAAAGATCTGTAAACCCACCATATTTTATTACAAACGCCCGACCGGCGGGTGAAAACGTTTCAGTGACAGTCGGACCGCCTACTCCATTCTCAACCGGTAGAATGAATGTAAAGAATTCCTGGACTCCCACGCCGCGGGACACGAAACGAAGCAGGGGGGCATTGATCTTCATGCCGTGGTTATTGGATATCCAGCTTTCCTTTTGTTCCCACAAACCGTCTCCACCGAACGTGTAAACGCGGTGAACATCATCACCCACCCATGCTCCTGACTCATCCATCCGGGGCGTGGTGGCCGCATCGTAGTGAAAGTTCAAAGCATAGTCATGTTCACCGTCCGTTTCCACCGTGTCGCGGATGATCCAATAATCGTTTTTCAGGAACAATATGCTGCGGGTATGGATTGCGGCTTCGGACAATCGCTGGTACCCGTAATGGCTTCCCTCGAAGTAATCAAACCTGTCTTCTGCGATCCAGCTTCGACACTCTGCATCCGCCCTGCTCTTCCAGCTAAAAGTATCGCCAGGTTCTGACGAGGACACGCCGTCTATAGTAAGGGTGTTGTGAGCACCGGTTGAGCGAAAATGGTCACGCAGTTCTTTTGTTTCGTGGTATGTGTAAGTTCCCGAGTCGACCAAAAGCGGTTTACCCCGAATCGCCAGCGCGATCGAAAGGGTATCTGCATGGCCGTGCCCAGCCGAAAGTGCTCCGACCGGTCCGCAATCTACAGTGAGATAATTATCTGTATTCTCCCAACCGTCTCGCATGACGTAATAGCCGCCGTCATTGAACCCCTGCGAGGACCGATGCGGTTCGACGGCCTGAATACCCCGGTATGATTCGATGATAGACGGGCCCATGAGCCAGAACAGCTCTTCGCTTGGTCCGCCCGCGACGTACTTATGATCACCACGGTCGAATATCGCAGCGCCAACGGCCAGAGTCCCGCGAAAATCATCAGGATCGGCAGTAGTCAGCGGCAGCATCCGGCCACCGTCGTCGTCGCCTATAAGCGGCGTTGAGCCGTCCGGAAGTGTTAAATGCATCAAAAAATCGAAAGCTGATTCAAGACGATTCTCATAGGAAACAGTATCTCTGTCTAAGTTGTCTTCACCGGTGAGCGACCGAAGGACTGTGAAATGAGAAAAGATGTCCAGGGTGTAGCGCTGGTACCAGGTGCTTTGTTCAAAATACACACCATCCGCAAGTATTTGTTTTGTGATCTCGTCAAAAAGTATTGCTTCGCCCTGGTGTCGCCATACTTCGGCCCTTTTCAGAAATGGCAGCTGCGTTCCCAGATAATATAATCCGAGCGCTTCACCGGTTAAGTGTGTGTTCGGACTGTAGTATTTCGATAGATACTGCTCAATATGTCGACCATGCAAATAAAGAAATTTTAAGGCCTTTTTGAATAATTCCGGAGTGAAGGCATCTGAATCGCGGAAAAAGTGAAACGCCCAGAGCCAGGACATTGCACGCAAGGCAACTTCCAGACTGCTAGACCAGTTCACGCCAAGGCCCGGCGGATTGGCGGTCATCCACGAGTCTAGCTGCTGAGCGAAGGAAGACGCGTATTTTTCATCACGCGTTATCCAATAGGCAACTCCGAGCGTGAAGAAATGCTGATGCCTGTTCAGCTCCCATACGATCTTCCTATCGCCTGTTTCGACCGAGTCAACGAGATTAAATTCTTTCCAGTGTTTAAGAGAGGACCACTTAAGCGATAAAGGTTCCAGATGCCAGTCGATGTCAGTTCCTATGTACAGATCCTGAAAACCTAGCAGGTTGACTCGACCTTGAGTGATTTTTTCGGCTTGCTCAACAATTTCCTGAGCCGTCGCTTCGCCGAACAGATCAATGAATGCAGCCGTTGACGGGGCGTGATGGTGAAAGGAAGGAAAAAACCTTTCCGCCCCGTTCTTGTAAAATTTCTGCCACAGACTTTCCGCAATGATAGGTGAGGTGCCGAATTGTATGTGGTCCACCAGACGGACTAGTTCCTGATCGGTGGGAATGTTAATGCCTAACCGCTGTTCGCGATAGGCAGAAATAGCCTGGCCGCCACGTTCAACTATTTCGTCGATGCTGCGGATCTTTTTGATCTTATCCAAAGGTTTTGCCTTTGTTCCCACCGACATAATTACGTTCCCTTGACCGCTGCACCTTCTCTCTGGTAGCCATTATTCATGATGGTTGTCAGTCTATAATCGCGGTAAGCGTTGGGATCGCCGCTTTTGTTATCGATGGCGGCCGACGCAATGTTGAAGGCCTCACGAGCAGTTGCGAAATGGACCTTATATGAGCCAGCTTTTGCCGATTCCTCGACCAGGCCACCAAAGAATTTTTTGCCTCCTCACCGATGCAATACGGCTGATCCGCGTCGAAAAATCCGTGACAATATAGCTTTACGAATATCCAGTCCGGGCGTCCGGCCACTGTAATATTGGCTGCCCGCCACCTATCGAAACGGGCCCTGTTCAATGATTGGTTTGCCGTCAGCGCGCCGTCATCAATTCGCGGTAACGGCAAACCAGCGGACCGCCGCGTCCAGTTAAAGACAAGCGGTCCCGTGAATATCAGTGGCAATGACGGCTCTTTTCCATTTGCCGATACACCGTTGCCCCGGCGGTGGGGGGCCGGCTCGTGTAGCGGAAATCCGCACTCATAGATCTTATTGACAACGGGAATCTGCGACTGATCAGGTGCAGACGGCAGCGTCATGTCCGCGTAACACCCAGTATCGCGAAGGATCTCCATCTCGTTATCAACGCCGCAGAAACGACCGCCGCATGAATTTGCCAAAGCGAGGTTTCCATGTACAAACGCATACATCGGCTGGGATGAACCTTTGGCGTAGGAAAGGCACTTGTGTTCTTCCGCCAATCTATCGCGGAACTCGATCAAGGAATTCCTCAAATTATCAGGCGTGTCAGGGCGTTCGACACCGTGATGTAAATGAACTTCCACCTCACCGAGTCCGTCAGCCTGCATTCCGGCCATCAGGTTGAGGGTCTCGGGATGATATTGCTCGGCAGGATAGAAGTTCGTGTGCCTGAATTTTGTGCCATCGGCATCCTGAACGGCTTCTCCCATTGAACGGGCCAAGTTCTCATACTCGACAAGCCGCTTCATCTGGGTCTTGTGGTCGAGTACGCCGCCATGGCTCCACCCGGGCTCAAAATGATTGGCAATGGTAATGATAAAGTGCTTTTTTTCAAAAGCAGTCTGTTCAACGAACGACTGAGCGCGAACGAGTGGGTACCGTGCGAGCCACGGAAGATTCCATTTGAGTTTGGTGAGGAACGATGGATTTGAGAATTCCACTTAATTTGTACGATCGATATATCTACGGTGCCACAGTTCGAGCATCCATAAGGTCCATAGTGCGTGTGAGTGGTCCCGTCGAGCCCGCCGGTGCTCGTCCAGGAGTAAGCTGATGTACTTTGGTTCAAAGTATCCGCGTTCTATGAAACGTCTGTCAGACAGATCACTTGTAATTCGTTCCTTCAGCTGCAGGTTTATCCAATCGCCGATGGGCACCCCGAAACCTTGTTTTGGCCTGTTCAAGATCTGACCGGGAACAAACCCCGCCACTGCCTTTTTGAATATGTATTTGCCGACCCTGCCCTTCAATTTCATTTCCGCAGGGATCCGCATTACGTATTCGATAAGCTTTTGGTCGAGCAATGGGCTGCGGGCTTCTAACGAGGCGGCCATGCTCATACGGTCGACTTTGGTCAGGATGTCCGCCGGAAGATAAGTCTTACTGTCCAGGTAAAGCAGCTTCTCGATCGGATCCTCTGTGGATGTGCTGCCTGCGATCTGAGCATAAAGCTTTTCGCCCCGCCCGAAGCTCCCGTTCATCTTCGTTGCAATCTCCTCCGAATACAGACGACGTTTCTTTGGCCCGTTAAAATGAGAAATGCTATCGATATATCTTGCGGCCTCATCCAGTGAAATGTTGAAAAGATAGTTTTTGCCAGGCGTGGCATGCGGCAGTGCTTCACTCAATGGCCTCAAGAGTTTCTGTCTGAGAGCTCTTGGCAGCCGCTCATGTACCATGCGTTCGCGATCAGTCACGTATCGCGTGTATCCCGCGAATAGCTCATCACCCCCGTCACCCGATAAAGCCACGGTGACGTGGTCGCGGGCGAGTTTCGAGACCATATAGGTGGGCAGTGAACTGGAGTCTGCGAAAGGCTCGTCGAAATGCCAGACGAGATCATCCACGATATCTACAAAATCCGGTGTAAGGATAAATTCGTGATGATCGGTCTTGAAATGTTCCGCGGCGATGCGAGCATATTTCAGTTCGTCAAAACTGTCTTCGTTAAAGCCGATAGAGAATGTCTTTACAGGTTTGTCGAGGATCTCAGACATTAGTCCCACGACCGCAGATGAATCAACGCCACCCGACAGCAACGCGCCGAGGGGCACTTCGGATGTGAGCCGAACGGCAACCGCTTCGCGTAGCCTTTCCAAAAGATCCGAGGCTACCACTTCCTCTGTGTCAGTTAACGCATCAGCAGAAGGGTGGAAATCCCAATACTTCTCGACGCGTGCCTGACCGTTCTTGTAGAGGAGAAAATGGCCCGGTGGCAGTTTCTTAACTGACTCAAAAATGCACAATTCTTCCGGTACATATCCAAATGTTAGGTAGGCGTCCATGGCGCCGTGGCCGATTTGACGTTCCACCCCACCGTGCTCAAGCAGGACCTTTATCTCGGAGCCAAATACGAATTCCCCATCCGGTGTTGTCGCATAAAACAGCGGTTTTTTCCCAACGCGATCCCGAGCTATAAAAAGGCTCTGTTCCAACGTATCCCATATGGCAAAAGCGAACATACCGCGAAGATGATCAAGGCATGCAGTGCCGTACTCGTCATAGGCGCGAATTATTGTTTCCGTATCGGAGTTAGTGCGAAAAGTATGACCCCGCTCCTCAAGGCCTCTTTTAAGATCGCGATAGTTGTATATTTCGCCATTGAATACGATCAGCTTTGTACGGTCGCTGTTGTATATTGGCTGTTGTCCCGTTGCCAGGTCGATGATGGACAGGCGTCTCATCCCTAGCGCTGCTCGTCCGTGAATCGCCGTGCCCTGCTGATCCGGCCCCCGATGGGTGATCACGCGGCACATCGCATCAAGCCTGGAAGCTCGCGCATCGTTCTGCTCATCAGTATTTGAGATGAAACCGGCAATTCCACACATAACTTATGTTTGATTATCTGTCAGCGGCTGGCCGCTTTTTCTAGGCACTATGCGAGAAAGGAGGTCCCGTACGGCCGCTTTTTCCTCGTCCTCGATCACACCGCAAAAATTAGCAGCAAGAAGGTAAATGGGGGTGAAAACCGCACCGCACACGAGCAGCACGAGAGTACCGCCCGCGAAGTTAGCAATACCCGAGCTCGTGGTTGCAAACGCGTCCCGAACGAAGCCGTGGCCCAGGCCAAAGATAAATTCCTTTCCGTTAGCGTAGATAATATATGTGATGATCCCCGCGAACCCGCTTAATGCCGCGGTCGTGGCCACATTTTTCACGAGTGGCAGATGTTGCCAGCCAACACCGAGTTTCCTGATCACCATAGCAAGGGCAATGCACTTCTCGATGAGTAAAGCCGACACCGATGCCGTTATCATTCCGATCAAACCAAAGTTTTCCAGGCCGAAATACAAAACCATCGTCAGACAGGTCAATATCAGCACACGGGTCAATAGAAATAATTTTCCGAGTTCCTTGAATGACCGCACGATGGGGTCTGTGATCAGGATATTGAATGGTAGAAGTGTCAGATTTATTACGAAGATCGACGCACTTGCCGCATATGATTCCGTAAACAGAGTGACTATGAACGTGTGAGCCGTGATAAGGAGAAAAACATAAACAGGAAAATATATGAATGACAGCTTCTGCATTGCCCTGGCAGTCAATCTGAATATTCCTTCACGATCTCCGACCGATTGAAGCTCATTCATGCGTGGTATCAGGACCGAATTCACAGATTCTGCCAACATCGCGAGCAGGGGGAGTTCAAAACAGCCGAGGGCGTAAATTGCGAACTCGGCGTCCGAAAACTTGTGTGCAACAAAATAGCTATGTATGTCGGTCTGAGCTATCCACAGGATACCTGTCAGGCCAAACGGAATGGCATAAACCATTTGTTCCCGAAAAAAAGCACGATCAAAGGATTGCCAGAAACCGGGAAATCGCGAGTTCAGATAATAAAGGAGAATCAGAGTCTGGATTAAACCCTGGATAATCGCGGCGTAAAGAAACGCTTCCACGGTCGCAAATATCAAAACGGCGCCCGCCATCAGGACCGTCTTAGAGAATGAGGCCCCGACTATGAACAACGTAGCAGCGCGAGTTTCCTGATTAGCTATCGCCACAGTTTCCAGAAACGTAGAGAAAATCCAAGTCCAGATGACAAACCCGATTATCGGAACAAGCCGCGTCATCTCTTCGCTTTGAAATATTTGGCCCACACTCTGTGGCCAAAGGTTAAGAGCAGCGCAGGCCACGCCGCCGGCGATGAAGTTGAATATGAGAATATTCAGGATGGCGGCACTACGGCGGGCCGTCTCGCGAGCTAAAAAGTAATATGCGCTCATCGAGAAGCCGATGGGCAGTATGACGACGGCATTAGATATGACTTGAAAAGACTGGCGATACAGACCTACTGAGTCCTGTGAAAGGTAGCGCACGACCAAAAGAGGCAGGAAAAAGCTAAATGCGAAGCCAATGATTTTGGCAACGAACAGCCACGCACCCTGCTCTAGCAGCGACTGACTTTTGACAGACTTATACATGGTGGCGGGAAGGGCCGAGGCGCGTCGGGGCCGACACCGTCGCCACTATAGTCGGCAGCGTTGTGCTGGTGATATGGAGGTCCGGATGATGACGCATGGCGAAAAAGCGTGGGTCTCCGCCAAAGATCGCCGATCGGGGCAGAACGACGGAATTCCACCCCTAGAACACGCTTAATCCAGCCGATTTTTCAATTAAGAGTTGTGTTGTACACGGCATATTGGGCTTGAAGATCAACAGGCGCCTGTGATTGCCGCGCCGACCATAGAACACGCGTTTCTCGTTAACATTCAAAGCTTATTTATGATTAATGTTCTCTGGGGTACAAAAATTCCTGCTCGATGACGGTACCTTCTTCATAAAGGATAGTAACGGCTGATCGCGCCGAACACTTCAAGCAACAATTTAGCGAAGTCAGAAAGGGGGACATGATAATGCAAACAGGAAATACGGGAAGAGCAGAAATGGCAGCCGGAAAAGGAAATGGCGCTGACATGGATTCGATAGGAGCCGGAAATCTGGGAGGTGCGGCGGGTTCTAAGCACGGTCAGGCCGGAAACACTTCGTCGGCTAGTAATCCGGCCGAAGTTTTGAGTTCGGCGAAGGAAACCGGCAGTAAGGTGGCTGAATCCGCCATTGGGACTGTAAAAGAGAAGGCCAATTCATTGGTCACCGAGCAAAAGAGCAGTATAGCAGTCGGATTGACGAGTATCGCCGAGGAACTTCGACGTACAGGTCAATCTCTTCGGAGCCAGGCCGCGGACAATCAATTGGTCGGGCTCGGAGCAAATTATGGTGAAGCCTTAGCGGGCCAGGTCGAAGGAATTTCACGCTATCTGGGTGAAAAAGATATCAGAACCATGGCGTCCGACCTGGAGAACTATGCTCGTCGTAACCCGGCGCTTTTCATCGGCGGGGCGTTTTTGCTAGGTTTTGCAGCCACCCGGTTTGTAAAGAGTTCGACTTCAGCCGCTTCAGAAGGAACAGTCGGTTCGGGGTCGGGTGGGCGTAGAGCAAACAGAGGCACAAATGCCAGCACAACATCCACTCAGGCTCGTCTTTAGCGCTTTCAGGAGGTAATGATGCAGCAGCAGAGAGCTTTAAAGGATGAACGTTCGATAGGCGAACTGTTAGGCGAGTTGGCAGGAGAGACAAGCACTTTGGTGCGCCAGGAAATCGATCTTGCGAGAGTCGAGATCGGCCAAAAGGTCACGAGCCTTGCCTCAAATGTTGTATGGATCGGTGGAGGGGCGGTGCTCGCCTTCGCTGGGTTGCTTGCACTGACCGCGGCCCTGATCTCCATCCTTTCAAAGGTAATGGATCTATGGCTTGCCGCACTTCTTGTGGGATTAGTCATGACAGCAGCCGCTGGAGTTATGATCTGGTCAGCAATAAAAGCTATTCAAAAAACCGATCTGGCGCCTCGCCAAACGGTCGAAACAATCAAGGAGGACACGCAATGGCTCAAGAATCAGATCGGCTAGAAGAGCTTGAGATTGATACTCAATATAGCCAGTTCGAAGCAGAACTGAACAACCGTGGTGGCGTGGCGACGGCCGGCGCCGGAGCGACGGATGATGAAGACAACAACACGCGGGCTATACGCGAAAACATTGAGTCAACTCGCGAACAGATGAGCGAAACAATCGACGCCATTCAGGACAAGCTAAGTTTTGCGAACATTTCCGAGCAGGTCAAAGATGGGATCTCAGGACAGATCTCGAGTGCCATCACCACGGCGAAGCGCTCAGTTTATAACGCAACGATAAACAAGGTAGGGGGACTTATGAATAATATCGGACGAGAATTCAAACAAATGAACGTATCAAAACTCGGCAGCAGCAACGTATTGCCTTTGCTGCTGGTGGGCACCGGGGTCGGACTGGCGATTGTCAACAGCCGCCGAAGCAGGTCCGGGTCCGGAAACGGAAGTTCGAGAAACTTTCGCGCGACCGAAGGCCGGCAACTCGGTGCGGCGTCCGACATTGATTCACAGGATCAGTCATCAGGCGTCGCCGGGAAAATAACATCAACCGTCCGCGATGGGGCTGACTCGGCTTATCGGGCCGTGAGTGATGGTACCACCGCTATCGGCGAGAAACTGAGCACCCTTGGCTCTGCAACTCGCGAGCAGTATGACCACTACATGGACGTTAATCCTCTGGCAGTTGGTGCAGTGGCTATGGGGCTCGGTGCCGCCATTGGATTCGCAATTCCGAGGACCCAGTATGAGGGTCAGGTGATGGGAGACGCGAGCAAACGAGTTCTCTCAAAGGTCGAAGACACAGCTCGGGACGCCGTATCAAAGGTCCAGGATATGGCTCAGCAGGCAGCGAGCACCATCGCTGAGGGCGCAGGTGATAATGATCAGGAGAAGTCACGCTCTATCGACGCGACAGCTTAAAAAAAGCGCTATTTAGTTTGTTCGAAAGGCAGAGGTCCGACCTCCGCCTTTTTTTGTTCAAGTTCCTACAATGCACGAACTCGAAACCGTACACTGTGCCTTGACTCCGAACTAACCGCGACGCGGCAGAAATGCAATTTCCGCCGATCGGCTAGACTTATAGAAATGCAACAGTGTCTTGGGGGCTACGGTTGCAAGCAGCGAAACAACCCCTAGTTTTAGAGATCTGCGCTGCCGATTTGCGACTCGGAACGCCAGGCCGGCCTCTTTAAATTCGCCTCTTAACAAAAAGGATTTCCCCTGTTCTACTGCGAGGTCAGCCTCCAGCCCAGCCAAACGTCGGGTCACGGCGTCACGTTGGATTTCGGTAAGGTCGATAGTCCGCATTACTCTTTCAAACGCCTCGATCTCCCTTTCCGCTCGGCTGACGGAGTCGCCCGAAAGACCGTCCACGTGCAGGCGATGTTTCAGGAGCGGTTTTGACTGATAGCCGATCTTTGCTCCATTCTTCGCCATCTTAAGCCATAAGAGGAAATCATGCGCCCGTACACGTTCAGTTTCAAAGCAGCCAGCCTTGATAATAGCTTCCTTGCGCACCAATGTTCCCGAGGTGATCACGTTACAGCGAAGGTCCAGAATACTTTCAAAATTTGCCTCGCCGCTTGAGGGTGCAGTTTCCATGAACGTTTTCCGGTACGCTGAGCGGGGCCCAAACAATATCGCGTCGCAATAAACCATGTCGTAGCCATGCCGCTGAAGGAATACATACTGCGAGGCGAGAAAATCCGGAAACCACGTGTCATCACTATCAAGGAAGGCGATGATCTCCCCGCGAGCGTGTTTTATCGCGGTATTTCGTGCTACACCCGCCCCGGCATTTCGCTGTTTGATGTAAATTATGTCTTCGATCCGAGTCTTGATCGCCCTTTCTAACCGTTCAGTGTCGGGGGAACCGTCATTTACAACTATTATTTCGTGTTCTCGGAACTTTTGTTCGACGACGGAGTCGATGGCTTCGCAGATATACTCCGCCGCGTTGTATGCCGGGATCACAACTGAAATTCGCGGCGGCGTCTCAAAGACGTTCCGCCCAATACGCTTGCTTAGTTCCAGCTGCTCCGGCATATGCTTAACGTGATTCACGGATCGGGTCCCAGCGAGTGTAGGTCTCGCCCTTGAGAAACTTGTAAAAGCCAAGTAAAGAAGCGAGGTTTGCAAGAACGAAGTAAAGGGGCATGGCAAACACGCTCAACCTATGGCCGGCGCGATCCACTATCCATCCGGCCAGTGCCATGAAATAGAATGACATTTGTAAACCGAGCACAAGAATATAAAAGGTCGAAGACCGGGCCAAAGCGATGGACGATACCAAAAGCAAAAGCAATACGAGCGGTACTGTGTACCGCAAAAGCTTGTGTGATATGAGCTGAAGGGCAAACAGTCCACTCTTGAACGGATTCAGCATCTCCCGGTTCCGCCAGAGATCTGTAAAAGTTTGCGTGATCACCCTGATCCGCATTCGCATTTCTTCGCTCGCTAAACGATTTGTTTCCTCAAAACAGATGGCGTCCGGCTCAAAGACACTTCGCAAACCCTTCCTATATATATTGGTGCAGATAAGAAAATCGGAGCAGGCTTCCGGATACATGGGTTCATATGCAGATTTGCGAACTGCGTAGAGGCACCCGGACGCCCCGATCAACGAACATGCGCGGCTCTCCGCCGACTTGAGAAAAGTTTCATAGCTCCAGTAGCGCCGAGCACCGTGGCCCACACTGGTTCCTTTTTCATCAAGGTATACAAGTCTTCCCGCTACACAGCCAACCTGCTCATCGGCGAAACTTGGCAGTAATGCGTGAAAGACGTTCGGATGGTACGAGGTTGTCGCATCCGAAAACAAAATGATCTCACCAGACGCGTGTTTCACCGCGTTATTCTGAGTTGCGGTTTTGCCGAGGCGCCCCTCTTGTCTAAAAAGACGTACTCCCCTGTCGGCGAATTCCCTAACAATACTGTCTGTCTTGTCGGTGGAACCATCGGACGCGACCATTATCTCCAGCTTGTCGGTGGGATAGTCTATTTTCAAGGTATTGTGTAGCTTGGCTCTGATGGCTGCCTCTTCGTTGAAAGCTGTGATAAGGACGGTAACGCTTGGCTGAAAACTTCCTCTACGCACAGGTCTCGGAAATAGGATACTAACGAGGTAAACGAGCACGGGGTAACCAGCATAGACGTATGCCAGCAGTAACGCACATCCCCAAAACACCGATTGTTCCAATATCTCTTTCATGCTGGACAGGCGCGCTGCGGGCTGCCGGTTGACCCTGAATCCGTCTCACTGGTCAATCCCTTTTCCGTTTTATAAACTCGGCGAAACGCGACGGCGTAGGCGATCAAATAGTAGATAAACCAGTTGTAAGCTACAGACGCAAAAAAACTCGAAACCATGTAGCCCACCAGACTCGCCTGAAGGCCGATCGCCAAATAGTAAAACCAATCAAGATCGTCCGCTTCAAAAAGAGTTCGCTCGATCGCGGCCAGTTTTCGATAGGGACTGATCATAAAAAATAGATATGCAATAAGGCCAAGAATCCCAAGTTCGGATGAGACCTGTGTAAAGGAGTTGTGCGTCTGAAGATTGTGAAATCCTACTATCTGAAAGTTTCCAATGCCTATGCCCCAGGGGTTTCGAGCGGTGACCATGATGGAGCGTTCAAGCAGCTGACGCCGCTGATCACTGGAACCAACGCCGTCCAGACCGGGAATGAAAATCGACAGCATGCGCAACCCGTAGTTGCCGGGTGCGGCGACGACCCCGGCGATGCCAAAAACGATCGAGGCGATCGTAACTTTCATGCGGTGTTTACGTCCTAGCTTCCAGGCGAGCACGAGTGATGAGAATAATAGACCTAAAAATCCCCCGCGGGAATAGGTGACCATGTTAGCCGCCACAAACAGCACGGTCATCGCGAAGTATACGATCCGCATCATCCGGCTTTTTGCCGCAAGCCCGAGTGTCAGGACTATCGGCGTCATCATCACAAAATGAAGGGCCATTTCGTTTGGATTGCCGAACATTCCTTTTATGTCGGTTACACCCACCCTGTAATCTTCCACCGAGAACTTGCCTTCGATGTAAAGCTGCATTGCCGAGATGCCGAGGTAGATCCCTATCCCGAACGACAGCCACATCATCGACATCAACCGCTTACGTGTTCGAACGACGTTTACCAGGACAATAAAAATGATGACCGCTTTGACGTAGGTTTCGCTAAAAAGGTCCCAGGCCATGACCGGGTCCTTTGCAACCGGGATCGTCACCAGGGCTATAAATGTCATGGCGAGAATGGCCTTGACCTCTGTCGACAATGTGGTTAGATTACCCTCCGTCATCAGCTGACTGGGGAAAAAAATGATAAGAGTGACTAGAGCAAAGTACCACGCTGTCGCCGTCAGAAACTCCAGGCCCGGCACGGTCTCGTACGGCCTAAACAAAACCATTATTGAAAACAAATAAAGGCCGACATAGGTGACCAGATGTCCGTTACGGATAGGCCAGCTATCTTGGCTTAATAATTTACGGTCCTTTTCCTTTTTCTTTACGGTTCCCTGTCTACTCTGCGGCTCATCAGCAGAACTTATCTCCGCGTGCACGACGTGCCGCGGTTCTTCAATAGACGGAGCTGCAAAGATCGGCAAATCATTCTCACTCTTCTGTTCGGCGGGGTGAGGGTAAGAGTTGCTGACACGATCCGGCCATAACGACGAAAAGTCGGCGTTTCGGGTCCGACTTGACACGCCTGAAACATGCGGCGCTTTCGCATCCCCGTTAGATCCCGAGCGAAGCGGCTTATAATCCTTGTTCTTCGATTTTTTGATGGGCATGTGGGCCGCCTATTGTGAAGGGTAAGCTATTCATGTCTCCCCGACTCAAGCGACCACCCCTTCCTTCTCCATAGTTATCATGTCCCGCACTTTCTGTTTTAGGGCTTTTTCGAATTGGCGCGCCTCATTGACTCCATTGAAGGACAGCTGCTGTAAATTAGATTCGATACGTTTGCGATAATCAGAGACAAGCGAGTCTGAAACGCCTAGCAATTCAGCGACCTCTAGTTGAGTGCCGCTGTCTGCTACCAGATAGCAATGCCAAAGCACATTGATCATCCGATCGTATTGCTTGGTTTTGCCGCGTACAGATTTATTCAGAGTTTTAAGAAAGTCTTCAACAAAACCGGCCGCAGCCACTTCCGCCTCGTTTCGAAGAAGATCTTCTTCAGGAGTCTCACGAGTGTCAGTGAACTCAAACGGCATTCGATCGTCATCATCATTGTCACCACCGCTGCCGACCGGAACCAGGTGAATATCCATGATCGGGAGTCGCGACATTACAAATGATCGGAGCGATCGCACATCTACCGGTGAATCAATCGCCTTGAAAACTCTGATAATAAGTTTTTCGAGTTCAGGGTTACTGATAACTATCTGGGCATCGCCCGTGCAGCCGACCATTCTCGTATCGCGACCATAAAACGAAACGGCTTTGACCCGCTCATCCATCTCCTGCACGTCCCGACGTGTTTTCTTTAAGGTCCAGTCACTCAGCCCATACAGCCGGTCCGCCAGCCGCCGATGGGCTTCCGGATTATTGACATTATCAAATCGTTTGAATGTGCTGCTTGTTTGGATGAGAGTCGAGATGCGACGAGCCAGCCGATATGATTCGGGATAACGTTTTCGCAATTCCGCGGTGAGCATGTTCGTAAGCTCGATCTGGCTTATCTCAGCCTCGATCTCCGAATCGGACATCGCTGTATCGATGTAATGTTGAAATCGATCCTTACTTAAAAGTGCGACGAACAGTTCCTGCGTGAGATCTGTATAAGCGTTATGCTTACCTTCTTCAACGAGGAATCCAGCTCTTTTAGACGCGCGGACAAGGGGGTGCGATGAAACGATGCGATGAAGTTCCGTCCATATCTGATTTACATCGGAAACTTTCAGGCTCTCATTCCATTTTCCGACCTTTATCTGCTTATGGTGGACCGACCGCGGCTGACGTTCCTTGGTTTTGACTTCGTTCATATTCACCGTTTATCCATCCTTGTATTCTTCTTTGATATGCGGTTTGAAATTTAATGATGGTCTGTAGACAGACATCTATCTTCGGCGTTGCTGACGCCTGATTAAGGATCAATTTCGATTTCGCGAGTGTTTTTAGTAGAAAGATTTGGCGAGATCAACGGCTGAGCAGTGCCTGCCGATCTGGTTGGATGTGAGACGATTGCCTCTCACTACCTACAGTTAAGATAGTAACAATATTCCACAGTTTGAGCAACCATTTTTTCTCTTGTTGTTTTTTGTTGTACATACACCCGTAACCCTTTAGCCTGCAGTCATTTATGGCCCCAACTTTTCCCGACAAAATATCGTCCGAGCGTAACATCCCGTTTTCTGGCGACGGGTTTTGGAAGGGATGAGGCATTATGGATTTACTTTTGTTGTAGCAATGAAATTAATTCCTGCCGGCCTTTGCATTTGCCATATTAGGTCCAGCGACTTGTGTGCACTATGGTCTCAACCACGATGACGGGTTTTTGTAAGAGCGAGGATTGTCCTTCGTCTAATGAATTGTTCGATTTTCAAAACGGCGATGTCACTCGCCAGCGAAGCACGGAAGTTAATAAACATCTAACGTGCTGCGAATTCTGCGCTGCTGAAGTTGATTTCTACGCGAGGTACCCGCAGGACGAGCGTTGGAGTGACTATCTTGAATCGGGTGAGATACCGGGGCCGCTGCTGCAGCTCGCCGAAGCATTGCTGAAAAATCGAAGTGGAGACTCGTCATCTTTGAATTCATTGCTTAAGGAAAAAGACGGTTTGGTGCTTGATAAAGCGTAATCCCTGTCACGAACGGCAGATCTCGTCTATCGCCTCTTCATATTTTTCGTCGATCACGTTACGTTTTATTTTAAGTGTAGGTGTCATCTCCCCTTTGTCAATGGAGAATTCGCGCGGCAGCAGGTAAACGCGTTTTACGCGCTCATAGTCGCTGAGCTCTCGTGTAAGCTCAACCGCATCGCGTTGTACCCGCTTGATAAAATGAGGGTTTACACACAGCTCTTCGCGTGATGCCGACACTGAGTGCCCGTCCGCTTTCATTTCCTCTTCTAGAGCTTCCCAATCAGGCACGATCAAAACGCCCACCTGCTTACGTCCCGAACCGACAACAACGGGCTGCGAAATAAGCGGACTTTGCTTTAACAGGCTCTCTAACTGAAGAGGAGCGACATATTTGCCATTTGATAGTTTGAACAGGTCTTTTAGTCTATCGGTAATGTAAAAATGTCCGTCGGTATCGACGTATCCCACATCCCCGGTGTGATAGTATCCGTCCGCGTCAATAACTCGTGCGGTGGCCGCGGGATCGTTGAAATAGCCCTTCATTACATTCTTGCCGCGCACCAATACCTCGCTGTCCTTATCGGCTATTTTCATCTCTATCCCATCGAACGGCCTACCAATGGAGCCGACTTTATTATCGTCGGGGCGATTTGCGCAGGTTACGCACGCCTCGGTCATACCATAACCTTGAAGGATGGGAATACCAGCCGCCCAAAACGCATATGAAAGCTTTTTTGAGAGTGGGGCCCCGCCTGACACGAAAAACCGGAGCGATCCCCCAACACCCGCACGCCATTTAGAAAATACCAGTCGATTGGCAATCGCATGTTTTGCTGCAAGAGCCGATGATATCGCAGCCTGTTTATCTTTCAAATCCCAATATTGCTGCCCGACGGCAAGGGACCACTGAAAAAGCCGTGTCTTCCATCCACCGGCGGCCATCCCTTTTTTAACGATCTTGTGATAAACCTGCTCAAATAGCCGTGGAACCGCGGTCATTATTGTTGGTTTGACTTCTTGAAGATGTGAGGCAAGTTGGTCAAACGCCGCGCAGTAATGGACGGAGACACCGTTAGCGCTCAAAACGTAGAATACGGTCCTTTCAAAGATGTGCGAAAGGGGCAGCACGGCGAGACTGCGGTCCGAGGGCCTGATGGGTAGACCTTTCGAAATCGAGATAATGTTTGACACAAAGTTCTCGTGAGTGAGCATTACGCCCTTAGGCTCCCCAGTCGTGCCCGAAGTGTAAATGATAGTCGCCAAATCATTCGGACCGATCACGGAAAGTGACCGATCCACCGTTTCAGGATCGATTCGAGAGTGATCGGCGCCTCGCGTTTCGACATCACCTAGCGTTATAGTTTTGCCATTTCGCTCGGGCATCCCCTCCACATCGAAAAAAATGATCTTTTCTATTTGTTCGACACTTTCGAGCGCCAACTCGGCGTGCTTCCACAGTTTGGCTCCCGATATAAAGAGCATGCGGGCGCCGGAGTTTTCGAGGATAAAACGTATTTGCTCGACAGCCTGTGTTGTGTATATAGGAACCGTGATAGCCCGCAGGGACAATATGGCAAGGTCGACTAAGGACCACTCTGGCCGATTTTCGGAAATAATGGCAATACGATCCCCTGCTCTGATGCCCAGAGCCGCGAGGCCCATCGCGACATTCTTTATCCGCTCAATAGCTTCGCTGCCCTTTACGTAATTCCAGCTGTCGCCGGTTCTATAAGCCAGCGCGTCGGGTTTGTTATGACGATGAAAAGACTCGAAACAAAAATGGGGGATCGTCTGTGGTATTTTTTCAAAGCCCACCAGGTTAGGAGCGATCATAGACAGATTTCGGTAAGCGGAGAATCGGGCATCGCGAGTTCACATTCTTGCAAATGCCATGGGTCAAGTCCAATAGTTGCGGTCCAGCGAGCGGTAATTGATTGCTTCGCTTATGTGGTTAGGCCTGATATTTTCGCTTTGGTCAAGATCGGCGATCGTACGCGAGACCTTAAGAATGCGATCGTGTGCTCGAGCGGACAGACCCTGGCGCTGCATGGCCCTTTCGAGCAACTCTTCACTCTCAGCGTCAAGCGCACAATGCGTGCGGATCTGCTTCGGAGACATTGCGGAGTTTGAAAAAACCGAACCGTCCCCAAACCTCTGCAGCTGTATCTCTCGTGCGGCTATCACGCGATCGCGAATTGCCGCGGAGCTGTCGCCCTGTGGGATGTCATGTCCCCGGAGCTCTTTGAATTTAACAGCGGGAACATCTATATGAATATCGATGCGATCCATTAGCGGGCCCGAGATCTTGCCGACGTAACGCTGGATCTGCATTGGGGAGCAGAGGCATTCGCGGCTTGAACCAAAGTAGCCGCACGGACACGGGTTCATCGACGCGACCAATGTGAAATTTGACGGGAAGGTCAAAGATGTAGCTGCTCGAGAGATCGTCACCGTTTTGTCTTCCATCGGCTGTCGGAGTACCTCAAGCACGCTGCGATCGAACTCCGGCAGTTCGTCGAGAAAAAGAACACCGAGGTGAGCAAGTGATACCTCCCCGGGCTTGGGTATCGATCCGCCGCCGATCAGACCTGCCTGCGAAACGGTATGGTGTGGAGACTTGAAGGGCCGCTCGGTGATCAGGCCGGCCTTTCCAGTCAAACCCGCCACGGAATGGATCTTGGTTATTTCTATGGCCTCTTCAAACTGCAGCGGAGGCAATATGGTTGGCAGGCGCTTGGCCAGCATCGTCTTCCCCGAGCCGGGAGGACCGATAAACAGGATATTGTGCCCGCCGGCGCTTGCCACCTCGAGCGCTCGCTTTGCGGTCTGCTGCCCACGCACCTCGTTGAAATCGACGGTGTATCGGTTCTCTCTCGACTTTAACTCCGATAGGTCCAGTTTTAATGGGGCGGTCTTTAACAGGTGGCCATTCTGTAGGTCCTGACAAAGCTCGGCGGCCCCTCGCAGGTCCTTAACCGGGAAAACATTCACGTCCGTCACTACAGCGGCCTCGGTAGCATTTTCTTCAGGTAATAAGAGGTTGCGGATCCCCATTTCGCGGGCTTTGAGAGCCATAGAAAGGGCCCCGCGTATCGGTCGGACCCGCCCGTCGAGTGAAAGCTCCCCTACACTCAATGTGCTGTCGAGTTGGTCGATGGCGAGATCGCCCGCGGCCCCCAGGATCCCCAACGCCATAGGCAGGTCGAATGCTGCACCCTCTTTTCTCAGATCAGCGGGCGCCAGGTTTATGGTCGTCTTATGAAACGGGAAGAAATATTTACTGTTGGTTATTGCGGCTCGCACCCTCTCTCGCGATTCGCGTATGGCCGTATCCGGCAGCCCGACTATCGTGAAAGGCGGTGCCGAATCTGCCTCTTTTGAAACAGGCTGCAGGTTGACCTCAATGTCGACGATCAACGCATCAATACCGTAAACCGTCGCCGACTGCGAGAGAAAGAGCATACTCAGAAGATATATTTAGAAGATAGGATCAGGTAATTTTATAACATCGGTAAAAGAATATTGAAAACCAAACGGTGTGATCGCCCCAGAAAAATGGCCCATTATGCTTCTGCTTCAGAAGCGCCGCGAGCGCCTGAAGCGCCTGAAGCAGCCATTCAGCCATGAAAAAAAGGCGGCCGGATGACCGCCTTTGAACCATCTGGAAGATGCAGATCATTCCACTGCTACGAAATCAATGTCAGTTAGATTGGCATTGATCTGTAAAACACGACTTGAGAATCGGTATCGTTTCGCGGCTACACGGATGGTGTACTGGGCGCCGCTCGCTACATTGTCAAAGCTGTAAAACCCGAACGAGCTTGTCGCTGTCGTACGAACATTGCCTTGGGCATCAGATATTGAGACCGTTGCATTGCGAATACCGCGGCCGTCCGGTGCCCGCAACGCGCCCGAGACCACGACCTTCGCGGCGAGCTTGGTGATGAAAACGTCGAATGCTCCACCGCCGTTTTGCACCAACCAGAACGGCGAGACGACCCTCACGCGCCAAGCTGTCGTAATGGTGCTTCCCTAAGCCATGGAATAAGTGTTTCGTCGAAAAAGATACTAAGAGCGGCGTGGATAACTACTTGCCATGCGTGCGGACGCTCACCGATGAATTCCTCATCGGGAGTTTTGAGCAAATTAGCTAACTTAATTTGCGCCCGCGATGACGGACAAAAGTCCTTGTCGCGTGAGCGGCAAGGACTCGTGCCCGTTTTCTTGAAGGCCTAAGGTGTTGAGCAAAGTACTGCTACTACACTTCCCCATCCCTGGTGTCCGGGATTGGAATCATAGCCTGGTTCCGTCTTAACGACCAGGATTCTCACAATATCACCGGAGATATTCGGACCATCCTTTTTAACGTAACTCGAAACGATGATCGCCAAGTACGGCGGGATAGTATCAGGTGGTTTTGAGCCATTGCCCGGCCGACTTGTGGATTAGCGACACTTGCGCTAACCGCTGCAAGATCCGCCAACCGGACACGCTAAGTTCTCGACCGTGTTGTCGCGGCGGTCACCTTCTGCCGCTGCGCAGTCCGTCACACGGTCGCTGCCCTGCCCGCCGCTGAAGCAATCGGTTCCCGCGCCGCTCGTCAAAGTGTCGTTGCCGCTGCCGCCAAAAAGCACATCATCGCCGCCAAGGAGTGTGTCGTTGTCGTTACCGTCAGTCAAACGGTCAGTGCCCGCGCCGCCTTCGAGCCGATCGGCGTGATTGCGGCTCGGCATAGTAAGACACCGCACAGAGAATGCTCGCGAGCCCGCGTTGGGAAGTTCAAAGCTCGTCACACCCGCGCCACGATTAAGGATGTCTGAGTGTTGCGTAAAAAAGCGGGCGGCCTTTGCCACCCGCTAAATGTAATAACCTTAAACTCAACGGCTAGCGGCCGGTGTTGACGTATTGGATACAGTCACCCTGGTTATTGAACGTGGTGCCGTTGGCGCGCGTCCAGAACTGCCAGCCGCTGTTTTTGCACTGTTCCTTGTCCGTCGGCGGACCGATCACGGTATCGCAACCGGAACCATCCACAATGCCGTCGTTGTCATAGTCCGGGGCTCCCGGATTTGAATCGACGTCGCAAATGTCGAGAATGCCGTCATTGTCATCATCTGTGTCGACGCAATCCGGAACGTTATCTCCCTCACCATCCGGCGACCTGTCTGAAGCATCGAGCGGGTTCGAACCACAGGCCGTCTCGTCCGTGTCCGATTGTCCATCGTTATCGTCGTCGAGGTCAGCGTTATTTCCCGTGCCGTCGCCATCGGTGTCTACCGATTCCGTCGGATCGAGCGGGAATGCGTCGGCACCGTCGAGAACGCCATCATTATCATCATCGGGATCTGTACAGTCTGCCAGCCCGTCACCGTCAGTGTCGTCCGGGCACGAGGGCGTGTTTACCGACACATTCTCGGCGCAAAACTGTGCACCGGCAGTGCTCGCGTAGATAAAAACTCCGGTTACGTAGGTTTCACCGGTGGCTATCTCGAGAAGCTGCCAATCAGTATTACCGACGACGGAATAATCCCTCACAGGTGTTCCGCCGGCCCGCCCCGCCGCGAGGTAAACCCGGCCGCTGGTGACCTTGACCCAAACGCTCGCGGTGACGTTGTTTACTCCCGCAGACGTCGAAGGCAGAAAATATTGATACAGGCCGTCACTGGGCCCGCTCGATGTGACACAGATCATACTCAGCCCGGCGTCCGGTAAGGTTGAATCAACCAACTGTGTGCTGTGTGGAACGGTCTGGTCACCATTATCGGCAAAAGTCCATCTCGCAGCAGCCGTGTAGCTGTAACGCGTCGTTGCATAAGTATCGCCACGGGGAACACGCGGGTCGGATACCTCGAAACTGGGGTTCGTCACCAGGTTTTGTGCAGCCGAATTGTTTACGGCGACCTGCATGAACACCAGACATGCGACTGTTAATAAAATAAAATTAGTCATCCTTTTTTTCTCCTGTTTTCTTCTTGTTTATTAAACGAAAACCAGCTGTGCGGCCGGCCTCTACTCCTGTTTTGAATTCGAATCCCTCAGAACACGGGGGTTTATCAACTACGCAAACCACCCGCGTTCTTCGTGACGCCCTTTTTGTAATGTTTTCCTCTACTGGTAACAGCGTATTTGGGAGCAAAAACTTATCAGAAAAACTTTATGTTTGGTTTTGAAGTGACCGCGCGATGAGGTTCTTGGTCATTTTTTGCTTGCGCTCGGACTTTGATGAGGTTACTTTAGTCGAATACCAATATTCAGGTCGGGGATAGTAGGTGCCTCGTTCCCCTCAACCGGCTTTCTGCTGCACGGCTTTGCCAGAGCGGAATTTACGCCTGTATTAGATGTTTATGTGCTGTACCGTATGGAGCCTGTTGAGAAAGAGATAACTCAGCTATTGGCTGAAATGAAGAGCGGCGACCAGGCTGCTGCGGACGCCCTTTTCGAGAGGGTGTACGCAGAGCTTCGCCGACTAGCACGCGGGTACCTGCGGCGTGAGCGACCTGAGCACACGCTGCAGCCCACCGCGCTGGTCCATGAGGCCTATCTCAAGCTTATCGGGGGCGACAACAAGAACTGGCAGGACAGGCGGCATTTTTTTAATGTTGCGGCCCAGATAATGCGAAACATACTTGTTGATCACGCCCGAAAGCATCAGGCCGAGAAACGAGGTGGTGACGATCGAAAACTCTCGCTGGACGAGGCCGTCGAGTTCTACAGGGAGCGTAGTATCAACCTGGTTTCCCTGGATGAGGCTCTAACCCGCCTTGAAAAGCTGGATCCCGAGCAGAGCCGTATTGTTGAATTGAAATTCTTTGGAGGATTAAGGATAGAAGAGATCGCCGGGCTTCTCGAAGTTTCCGAGGCCACCGTCAATCGCGAATGGCACAAGGCAAAGATGTGGCTCAAAAGCCAATTGATCTCTGACGAGCACCTATGAACGCCCAGCAGTACAAGAATGTCATGGCGATCGTCGACTCGGTCATCGACGCCCAACCCGCCGACCGAAAAATGGTCTTGAGCGACTTATGCGGGGGCGACACAGAGCTCCGAGTCGAGGTTGAACTACTCCTAAAACATAACACGGGCGCGGGATCATTCATGGAGGATTCTCCACAGGTTGGTCTGGATGGCCCGCCCGCCGGCTCGATCATCGGCCAAACCATAGGCAACTATCGTGTCACCGAGGAGATCGGCCGAGGCGGAATGGGGGCAGTTTATCTAGCCGAGCGTTGTGACGGAGCTTTCGACCACCAGGTCGCTATCAAACTTATTAAGCGAGGAATGGACTCGGACGCACTTGTGCGGCGTTTCCTCAACGAGCGTCGAATACTGGCAACCCTTGAGCATCCTAATATAGCTCGCCTGATAGACGGCGGCACAACGGACGACGGCTTGCCGTATTTCATCATGGAGTTTGTTGACGGCGAGCCGATCGACGCGTATGCCGGGCGACATCAGCTAACGATCGAGGACAGGTTGACGCTTTTTGCGCATGTGTGCGACGCGGTGGAATATGCTCACGCCAGACGGGTAATGCATCGTGACATCAAACCGTCGAACATACTTATATCAGGTGAAGGCCGGCCCAAACTTCTGGACTTTGGCATAGCTAAGCTTGTCGAAGCCGAGGCGGCAGGCGACAGAACTGTCACTGAAACGGCCTGGCGGCTCTTGACGCCGGCATATGCCAGCCCGGAGCAGGTCCGCGGTGGCCAGGTAACACCCCGAACCGATGTCTATTCACTTGGCGTGCTTCTATTTGAATTGCTGACCGGCCGCGGGCCCTATGAATTTCCCAGTCGATCCCCGCTTGAAATGGCGCAGACCATCTGCGAACAGGAGCCCGACCTGCCAAGCAGCGTCGTCGGACAAAAAACTTCGGAAACGGATAGCAGGTCCGCTACCGGCGGCGGGTCATCCATCGCGGCGGCCGGCCTTAGGAAGCGGCTCCGCGGCGATCTCGATCGTATCGTCGTAACCGCGCTGCAAAAGGAGCCGGAAAGACGTTACCAGTCTGCTGCCGAGTTCGCTGCGGACGTCCGGCGGCATCTTGAGGGCCATCGCGTTCAGGCTGGGGGGTTCACCTGGAAAGACAAATTATCGAGATACTTCAAGAAGGCTGTTGTCCGGCGGTGGAGACCGGCATACACGTTGTTGGCCCTGCTGATCATCGCAACCGTATCGTTCATCAGCGCTTTATGGTTAAGCGGTCGAAACACGGTCGTAACCCCGAAATTCGACACCATCGCCGTGCTGCCATTCAAGTACGAAGGTGAAGGTGATCCGTACATCGGGCCCGGTATCGCCGAAGCACTGATCGGAAGGTTGGGCCGTACGAGACAATTTGACGTGCGACCATTACGGGCCGTGATGACATACGCTTCGGGCGAAGCACGCGATCTCAAGCTGATCGGTGAAACGCTTCAAGTTGATGCGGTATTGGACGGTACCATTCAAAAGACAGGGGACGATCTGGATATCGCCGTGACATTCTACGACTCCCGCTCGGACACCGTCTTGTGGAATTACCAGCTAAAAGAATCTCAACAGAATGTCGCCGGGCTGCAGGACAGCCTGTATCGGGAGATCAGCCGCCGTCTGGCGATATCACAGGATTCGGTTCGGACCACCAGGACTCGCAATGCCGCGGCATACGAAGCTTTTCTAAAGGGCCGCTTTCAGTGGAACAAGAGAACTACGGAAGGTTATGAAAGCGCGATCTCGCTGTTTCAGCAGGCGATCTCGCTCGATGCTGAGTTCGTTGAGGCATATGCCGGTTCGGCGGATGCGTACGCCCTGCTTGCGTGCGTGATGGAGCAGATAGACAAACGACCCGAGCGAATGGCGCTCGCCAGGCAGTTTGCAGAAAAGGCGATAGCTCTTGACCCGACGCTCGCCCAGCCATACGCGACCCTAGGATTTATGGGATGGCACTACGAGTGGAACTGGACGGCCTCCGATGAGGCTTTTAAGAGGGCCATCGAACTAGACCCTTCTTATGCCACCGCGCATCACTGGTATTCGTTCCTGCTTGTGCGTATGAATCGTATGGACGAGGCCGTCGCCGAGATCAGGCGTGCACAGGCACTTGATCCTCTGTCGCAGATCATAGCCACTGACGTGGGTGAGATCCTGTATTGGGCCGGCAGGTACAGTGAGGCACTCGACGCGGCGCAGAGGGCAACGGAGATGTCCGGAGAGGGCGGGGAGCAGTGGTACGTGCCTAGCGTCTATAGGCATATGGGCGATCACGACAGGGCCCTGGCAGCGGTCCAAAGATCTGTTGACCGGTCAAAGCGCTCTCCCGCGGAGCTTGAAATCCTGGCCGAGGCCTATTTCCGGCTTGGCAAGCTGGACATGGCCCGGCGAGCCCTAACAGAAGCCAAACGCAAGGGGGGATCGCCGGGAACCAATGATCCTGTTAAATATTTTGCACGGGAAGAGGAGATGAAGCGCGTGCTCGCCTACCTGAAGTTCGAGTACGGTTTCCGGGGAGCCGGGATCACCATGGTACATAACCATCCAATGTACGCCCGGCTCCGATCGGACCCGCGAGTGCAGGAGTATATTCGCCTCGCCCGCTTGTCTGAATATGCGCTTCCGCCGTCTGAATAGATAAGGCCCCCAGGCAGATCGGCGTCTTCACCTCTGCCGGACAACCCAGGTCGATCTCGCATTTCGGCCCGAGGTCAATCTCCCACTCGCCCCAGGATTCGATGATCGGATGGACTGCGATCAATGTCGAGAGTGCCAAGACCCGGTGTTTTTTGTATGATTACTGAAACTGTAGTTTTTCCTTATCGTAACCTTTTTAAGAACTGAAAATCGATGAAAGAGATCATTTGGAAATTATCATTATTTGTCGTGCTATCGGTGTTGTTCTCGGGTTTGACGGGGTGTACGAGGACCGCGACGGATGGGACGGAAGCGAACACAGCTGAAGCCAACGCGAATACCGCGACGTCTACGAACAAAAGCTCAGAGTACCCCCCGCTTGCGTCGGGGCTGGCCGAAGCCGAGTTCGAGCTTCTCGATGGCAGCGGCAAGATGAAGATCTCCGACCGAAAAGGCAAGGTTCTGCTCCTGAATATCTGGGGGACGTGGTGCGGGCCATGCCGAGCGGAAATGCCGCATCTGGTCGCAATGCAGAATGAATACGGCGATCGCGGGTTTGAGGTGATCGGACTCAACATAGGCGACGGCAGCGGCGGTCCCGAGCCGATCGACAAGATCAAAGAGTTCGTCGAAAAGATGAACCTGAATTACACCATTGTCATCAGCCCAAATGCATCGACGATCGAGTTTTATAAGATATCAAGACAGCAGGTGGTGCCGCAGACATTGCTGGTCGACCGAGAGGGACATCTGCGGGGTGTGTTCGTCGGCGGCGGCCAGCGGGTTTTCGACTCGATGAAACAGACGCTCGAAAAAACGATGAACGAGTCCTGATCCGTGCTAGACAGCCTCGTTCAGCCGGACCGGCACCTGCGGCGCGACCAGGATCGTCCGAAAACTCGCCAGACTCACCAGGCCGGGGGCCGCGCGCTTCGGCTTGTTCACAAATTTCTTTTCCGTATAGTGGACGGCGGCTTTCGGCTGCTGCCGGGCATCGCTGTAAAATGCCGCCAGCTGCGCCGCCTCGGTAAGTGTCTTGTTCGAGATCTCTTTTCGGTCGGGGTTTCTGACAATTACATGGGAGCCGGGATAATCGGCCGCGTGCAGCCAGAGATCTCGCGAGCGGGCGATGCGAAAGGTTAGATAGTCGTTATCGGTCGCCTTTTTGCCGACAAGGATCTCAAACCCGTCGGACGAAACAAACTGCCGCATGCCCGGAAACTTGGCTCCCGCCGTCTTTTTTGAGTGGGTGATCCGCGGCGGAGGTTTCGCCGGCAGATACTCCGCCAAAGCGTCCTGGTCACGGCCTGCAATGGCAGATTCGAGGTCGGCCCGCCGCGTTTCAAGGGCCGCGATCTCCGATCTGATAGCGATCATTCGTTCCGCAATGGCATCCGCGGCATTGCGAGCCTTTGTGTAACGCTTAAAGAAAGACTCAGCGGCCTCTTTAGGAGTTGCGTTCTCGTCGATCTCGATCGTGATCGCCGGTTGTTCGGGATCGAAATAGTCCGTGACCACGACGCAGCCGCCGTCATGGCGAAGCGTAGACAGATTTGCGAGGATCAGGTCTCCAAACCGCTTCCATTGATCCGCGTCGCCGTGAGCCGCAAGGTCGCTTTCAAGATTTTTGATGAGCCGCCGCTTTCTTGCGATCTCGGTGCTGATCTTTTTCCGTGCCGATGCTGCCTGCACGTCAAACTGCTTTTCAGCGGCTGACGCTCGTTCCCTTTCGTCGAGCACGTCCGACAGAGACCGGCCCTCGAGTTTGGGAATCTCATCGTTATTGTCGTCCGATATCGGAGTGAATTCCTGGGTGGCCGGGCCACGATTGGCCGGCGGACTCGGCTCGCGAAGAGAGGTGAGTACCTCCTGCGGGTCACGCATTATATAAACATTGGAACGTCCGGGACTGAGGTCAACCCTTAAATATTCAATCTCTTTGACGCCATCGAGCGTTTGTCCGGTGAACCCGAGCGTCAGGGCCATGCCCTCAACGACGACCGTGCTCAGCACCGTGCCCGAAAATGTCCTCCGCAGTTGGATCACGAATGGCGTGCTGTGAACGGACGCTCGTTCCAGCTCCTTGAGCTTGCGACGGATCAAATAGGCCGCCCGGGCATGACGCTCGACGGTGACGAACAAATACATCCCCGCATGTGGTGCAAAGTCGATAGCGAAGGAAAGAGGTGAAAGCGGAAACACCCGGGCAAACTCTCGCCCGATGAGGGCCTGCTCTATCTCAGTTCCAATTTGAGCAAGCTCCGCGGGGTTCATATTTTCCAGTTTAAGATAAAAAAATAAAGCCCAAAGTATTAAAACTTTAGGCCTGCGAAAGCAAAAATTTGCGATCGTCTAAAACTCGCGCACCAGGATCGTCCCTGATAAGAGATCGTGGAGTGCCCGCTTCTCTTCATTGAAGAAAACGGTCAGGAACCCCGCGCCGCCCAATGCGATGGAGAAAAGAAATATGCACGAATTCACGGCCGCCTGCTTGAGTGTGGGGTACTCGTTCTCACTGGCGTCGACCAGCTCGAGTGAGAAGAGGCGCATACCCAGCGTTTTCCCTACAAATCCGAGACACGCCGTCATGTAAACAAACATCACGATAGAAAATGTTCCCAAAAGGGTCAGCAGACCGGCACGTGACAACCACTCTATTCCAGAAAACGCGATCGGCGACAAAAGCAGCAGGCTCGTGAACCCGCCTATAATAAGATCAAAGAGCCCGGCGCTAAAACGCATCGAGAACGGCGCAAGGTCCTCGATCTCATCGGCATATGATGCCGTATCCGGCTCGACAAGTTCGGATCTGTCCGCTCGAATGCTGATCCTTTTTATCTCGGGAAACTCGGCCGCCGTCTCATCCAAGACAACGGGAGTCGAAGCCCCGACTCTCACCGGCTCAGTCGCAGCGTGTACCTGCTCGAGCTTGGGCAGTTTATTAGTGTCGCGTCTCTGCTGCGGCATGGCTGGCACCGGATCAACCAGCTTTGGCTTTGCTGCCGGAGCGCTGACACGGGCAAACGCCGGAGCCGTGGCCGCACCGCTTGCCGAATTTTGTGATGGTGAACTTGGAGCGACCACTCCGAAAGGCCGTGCAGGCACTTTGCTGTGGAGCGGGTCGGGTTTTGCCGGCGTTTCGCTGTCAAGAAAGGTCCTTCGCGATTCCTCTATGCGTCGCATAGCCTTTGCCACCCGCAGGTCTGAGATCTCTGTTACGGTCTCAACCTCGCCACCTGACACCGGTTCAGACCGCATCGCTGGGGCACTCTGGGGCGAAAATTGACGCGGCGTGTCGCCCGACTGCGCCTGGCCGCCCTTGCGTTGCTGGACAGCGTTCTGCAGCTGCAGACGCCACTCGGGGAGCGGCGCGTTCTTGTTTTGAAAGCCGACGAGGGTCGGACTTGTTTTGGGTGCGGACAGATTGGCCGTCGTCTTTTTCGGGACGGTCGGCAATGCTGGGGCCGGTCTCGGCGGTGAAAGCTTCGGCGCCGGCGGAGCTTCCGCCCTCGGCTGCGGACGCAGGGCAATTCCAGGCGTGATCTTTGTTTGTAACTCTTCGCGGACGGTGTCATTCATCATGGCACCGCAACTGGGGCAAATTGAAAGGGTCGGGGCTAAACTCCGAGCGCAAACCGGACAATTCATAGGCGTGGCGACTAAGTTTTAAGAGATTGGAACGTGACCTTCGAAAAAAGCAAGGCGATATTATCAGAGATCACTTTAACTAGTCAATAGTAAATTGTAGAAAATATTGAGATTCTCTAACGTGTTATCTGTGGACAAATTGTGGAAATACCTGTTCATAGCGGCATGCGTCCTGCAAATCCGGCGTCGATCTCGTGCCACCACTCGATCGAGTCGCCCTCGCCCAACTGCCAGCATAGATATACGACCCGGTCGCCCCGCTGGCTCGGAAAATCGATCAGACCACGCGTATGGTCCTTTAGTTCCACGCCCAGCTCGTGAAGCTGGGTGGTCAGCTTTCCTACGTTATACAGTGTGGTAACGTAATCGGCTCCGCCCGCCATGCCGCCGCCAAAGTTAGAGGCCGCCGCGGCCGAACGTGCCGACTCGCGCATCTGCTCGATACGCTCGTACAAGCGCCGAATCGACTTGAGTTTGGGTTTGACCCCCGGCAATACGGCGTTTGCCTCTGCCAGCGTAAAAAGCTTCATCGCTCGTTCCGGGATGAGCGACATCCTGGTGTTCCGGCTGCCCCCCTTACTAAAACTTGCCTGAATCTAGTTTGCCTTTGACATAATACCGGGTCAAGCATTTCGGATATATAAGTGTTAAAATTCGTTTCTTTACGTCGCATTTATGGCCGAGACGGACCACGAGGCACCCGATGCCGGGCTGCAGGCAGAGCAGCGAATTCAGACGGAAGACATTGCCTTCGCGCCGACTGAGCTGGTCGCCTGCGGTTCGTGCGAGCGGATGAACGCGCCAAACAGGATGAACTGTATCTACTGCGGTTTTGGTTTGAACATACCGGAATCGACCAGTGCCGTGCCGCTTGTTCTGCGGCCGATCGAGACATGGGAACGGGGCGCAAATTTGATACTTACCGACTGTGCACCCGAGGCGGACCTGCCGGCGGTCGCCAAACTGCTGTCGGCAGATCCGGCTCATTTGCTGACGCTCGCCGGGGCCGGAATTCCTCTGCCGCTCGCGAGGGTCGAAAGCCAGGCCCAAGCCGAATTTCTGCATGCACAATTGGAATCTTTGGGTGTCAGGTGCCACATCGTTGACGATGCTGAGCTGGCTGCCGAACGGCCCCCGACCCGCCTGGCGGGGATCGAGGTCGGGAGTGAGACGCTTTCATTAAAGCACTTTAATACCGACACCGTGACAACGGTCGGCCTGGGTGACGTGGCCTTGATAATAGAGGGCGTAATCACGACAAGCCGGGTTGAATCGGAGGAAAAACGGGGCGGACGCTCGCGTGCGGTCGACGAGATCGAAACCGTATCTGAACAACCCCTGCTGGATGTTTATACACACGCGTCGAGAGAAGGCTTTAGAATAATGTCGTCCGGATTCGACTTTTCATGTCTCGGCGAACAGAAAGGATTTCTGGGGGCCGAAAATCTCAAGACCCTCGCACAAGAGCTAATCCGAATCTCGCCCGCGGCGAGGCTTGTCCCAGACTACCAGAGGGTCCGAAAGCTCCTCGGCAATGTTTGGGAGCCGGAACGGCAAACCCAGTCGAGTGGAATGCAGCGCGCCGGGCTGGGGAAAGTCGCGCTGACTCGGGTATCAGTTGTCGACAATATGAAGCAATTTACAAAATTCTCGCGGCTGCAGCGGCACCTGATATGAGAAACAGGCGTTTCGCAGCTAAAGATGATCGGCGGACACGAAAACCAGAAGAGCACAATCCGCGACAGCAAGCGCATGACGATGGCCCGTCGCTAATTTATGGCGTGTCGCCGGTGCTGGAGTCGTTGAGGGCCGAAGGCCGCAAGATTGACAAGGTGATGATCGCAGAGGGCTCAAAGGAAGCCCGGCTTAGCGAGATCATCGACATTTGCCGTGAGCGCTCGATCCCCTGGACGCGCTCACCCCGGGAAACATTTACAAAGCTGATCGGAACCGGGGTCAATCATCAGGGGGTCGCCGCATTTAGCGCGTCCGCGGCTTATGCCGATGTGGACTCGATCATTGGTCAGACGGACCGACCTTCGCTTATCGTCATACTCGACGGCGTCGAGGATCCCCGAAACCTGGGGGCAATATTACGGGTTGCGGAAGGAGCCGCCGCGGATGGCGTCATCATCCCCGAACGTCGGGCCGTGGGTCTCACCGAGACAGTCGCCAAGGCGTCCGCCGGAGCGATCGAATATGTAAAGGTCGCTAAAACGTCGAATCTCAACCGGCTTATCGAGAAACTAAAAGACAAGAACATCTGGGTCGTCGGCACGGGTGCCGATGCCGCGATG
>JBHENG010000025.1:32105-32364 GCA_046262195.1 Pyrinomonadaceae bacterium
CCCTCGTCCTCGGTGGCGAAGGGGGCGGGCTGCACCGGCTGGTGGCAGAGAATTGCGACGTATTGGTTAAAATACCGATGTATGGAAAAATAGATTCTCTGAACGTATCGGTGGCCGCAGGCGTAATACTTTTCGAGGCACGACGCCAGAGAAGTAAGGAAGAATAAATTATGTTTTGCCCAAAATGCGGATCTCAAAATCCTGAAACCGGTAAGTTTTGTCGCAGCTGCGGCACAGATGTCGGCGGTGTGTCGAGCGC
>JBHENG010000026.1:0-277 GCA_046262195.1 Pyrinomonadaceae bacterium
CACCTGCTCAACATGTGTAAATTCCGCCGCAAGGTCCGTTTCGAAGATAAAGGGGAACGATGGCAGACGATCATCCGGCGTAACCGAACCTATGCCGCTGACCCTGCCGCGAAGGTCCTTTACTTTGGGTCGAACTAATGTAAATGAAGGATAAAAAACACCAAACCGCCGACCCTCAGAGCTGATCTCCTCGCCGTCAGCGATGAAAGCGTACTCACCGGCATCCAGTTCGATGATCTCAAGCAGCCATCCGCGTGCAAAGACAAAGTTGGACGTG
>JBHENG010000026.1:480-24483 GCA_046262195.1 Pyrinomonadaceae bacterium
CATCGGGCAGCAGCTTCATACCCGCATTGTAAGCTTTTTTGGTCTTTGTTCTTCGTCAGGCCAAAACGGCGTTGCGGACGAGGACTGTAGGAGATGCGTTCTCCTGCGGTGTCGGAATGCTCTGCTCGCGTAGGAGCGCTATGTGTTCCTCCATACCCCATTTTGCTTTGTAAAGGCAGTCTTCTACTGAGTGACCGATCCCGGTGAAGCCTTCAAGCTCGGGTGAGTAGAACCCAAAGAATTCAGGGTCCTCCGTGGCTTCGATGAGAGAAGCCGTTCTAACTCGGCACCCGTAAATAGCCGGATGCCGCCCACCTAGACAGTAACCTCGCGTATGACAGCCGCCCGTGGTAGCGGGAATTGATCTGGCTCGAGATAGAGTTCGATGGCCTCTCGGATGTTTTCCATTGCTTCTGACTCTGTTTCGCCCGCAGTCGTGCAACCGGGGAGCTCGGGACACCATGCAGCCCATTCCTGGGTCTCAAGATCTTGTTCAAGTACAACGCGCCATTTCATCGCAATATTTTAACACGCAAAGCAGGCTATGACCCATACTTTCCTGCACCCCCCTCACGGTTTGGGAGGTGCGGCGCCCGCGGGAACGAGCCAGAAGCTGGTGAGGTTAGCTTTCGTGACCTTCAGCCCGGTGACGATGGCGTCGGTGTTGTGCGCGAACCGGATGCCGTAGACGCCGTCAGTGCTCTTTAGTCTTCCGGCGGTCACGAGGTCAGATTTGTTGTATGTGGCTACGACCTTTTTGTTGATCGAGCACGACACGTGATTTCCCATTACAGTGATGGCGATCTCCTGCGTGACGGGCTGGCCGACGCCGGCGGCTTTGTTCACAGACGGGTCTGCCGCCGGGCGGCCGTTCAACTGGAACGGCTGCGGGCCAAACCCGCGAACGATAAAGGTCCCATTGCCATAGGCCGCACAATACAGATAGCTCTGCTGTTCGGTGCCGAGGTCATTGCCCGCGATCACGATGCCGTATGGGTGCGGGTGGTTATTGAGGCTCATGTACTTTGGCTCGTGAAATGTGGCGCTCACCGTATAATTGCCCTTCGCACGGTTTTTCGCGTTCCAGTAGGTCACCGCCGGACCCGTTGTAACGTGAAGTGCGTTGCCCTCTTTGACGAGCTTGGCGTTTTCGAGAGCGAGTCCCGCCGCCTGCTCTTTGGCATCGATCTTGCCGGCCCACCCCTTCACCCGAATGCCCCCGCCCGCGACCTTTTGCGATGGACCCTCCTGAGCCATTGCTCCCGTCAGACAAACTAAAACTATAGAAACAAGAAGAAAGATGCGATTTTTCATGGAATCATTGTATCGTGAATAGTGAATTGTAAATAGTAAATAGTGAATAGTTAGATCGTGAATCGTAAATTGTAAATGGTGAATGGTGAATGGTGAATGGTGAATGGTGAATGGTGAATGGTGATCTTGAATAGTAAATAGAAAATAGTGAGTCGGAATGGTGAATCGATTTCTGATTTCTGATTGCTGATTTCTGATTGCTGATTTCTGATTTCTGATTTCTGACTTCTGATTTCTGACTGCTGCCCACTGCCCACTGCCCACTGACTACTCTCCCCGCTCACAGCTCAAGCTCACCGCCCTCCGCTTACCGATTCACGATTCACGATTCCCTATTCACGATTTACGATTCACGATTCACGATTCCCTATTCACGATTCACGATTCACGATTTACGATTCACGATTCACGATTCCCTATTTACTATTCACTATTGCATTCGCAAGCTTCTTCCTGCGCCGATCGCCGGCCGTGGCTGAGCGAAAGCGAAGCCGCATTATGCCTTCGTGGTCCATCTCTACCTCGTTAAAAACCGTGACACGCTCGATTTCGATGCCATAATGCGCACAGAAAGAGCTGGCATGAACCCGTCGGCTCGAGCCGTGACTCCGCACCGGGAATGCATTTGGCCGGTTATGAGGCACCCGGCGCACGCCCATCATGCTGTTGATACGGTCATAGAACAGGGCTACCCATTCCGGCTTGTCGAGCAGCTTCCACGCCGGTGGGCTAAAGTGAAGCACTCCCTGCTGATTGATCGTTACGTGAACGCTTGCGCCCGGCGGCTTGGCCGGGCTGCCTTTGAATTCTTCCCATGTGCCTAACATATCTTCCGTGTATTTACTCCTTTGTGAAAAATTTATGCATCGCTCATTGCCATGCATGAAACGAATGTATCACGTATGAAACAATAAATGCAAGAGCTTTTTTCCCTCACGGAAAAAAATTTTGCATCCGATTGTATCGGGGCATGAGCTTGACAATTTATCCGGGTGCCAAATCCGTTGGATCTGACGCGTCCGGTGGCGCTTTTGCGTTCGCGAGTTTGACGGTGCCGGCTTAGCACACCACGCTGAGGGAGTTGAGTAGGTCCCGCCAAATTGCCCGCGCTCATAGGTTTACCCTACGCGTTCCAGGGGCAAAATCGCGCGTCCCTGGATCAAAAAAATGATCGATTTTTTATCAAAATCCAGGGACGCGCCCTCTTCAGATTCATCGGTCTGGTTTGCGCCATCCGTTTCGTGTTTTTTGCCATTTTCAGTAGCCACATTTCTGTCAATTTGGCGCCCGGTCGTGACCTCCTTGGACAGAGCGAATGTATGCCAGAGTACAAACAACATTAAAAGAACCGCGCAATGATTCGCCGTTTACAAAGCAGTTACAACTTAGGAACGGAGGACGTTTTAATGATCAGAAAATTTGCGTTGATCGCCGGTATTATCTATGTGTTAGGGGGATTGTCGGGGTTTGTGCCGGCAATGACGCCGCACTCACACGACATGTCGCCAATTGCGGTAGATTCGTTCTACGGACGGGCTTTGGGACTGTTTCCCGTAAACATTCTCCATAATTTGGTCCATCTCGCGATCGGCGCCTGGGGCCTCATCGCTTCGCGAAGCCTTAGCGGGGCTCGAATGTTTGGGCGCGGGCTCGCGATATTTTACGGCCTGCTCGCAATACTTGGCCTAATTCCGGCGACTAACACAATGTTTGGCCTGGTCCCCCTCTACGGTCACGATATCTGGCTACACGCCGGAACGGCACTCATCGCCGCATATTTTGGCTTTGTTGCACGCGAGGACGACGATCGAGCAGGGGCAAGATCGTGATCTGCTGAACGGATTATTCGTAGATAGAGAAAAAGGGGCGTTAAAGGCCCCTTTTTGTTGAGCTTACGGCATGACTGCTCACTCACATGCCTAGATTGCTCACCGCTCACCGCTCACTGCTTACTGCTTACTGCTCACCGCTCATTGCTCACTGCTCACCGCTCACTGCCTACTGCTCACTGCTCACTGCTCACTGCTCACCAATCCAAAATATACGCGAACATCAGCGGAGCAACAATCGACGCGTCTGATTCAACTATGTACTTGGGCGTGTCGGCTCGCAGCTTGCCCCAGGTGATCTTTTCGTTAGGCACGGCGCCTGAATATGAGCCGTAACTGGTTGTGGAATCAGATATTTGGCAGAAATACCCCCACACCGGCACATTCTCACGCTGAAGGTCCTGGTGCAGCATCGGCACAACACAGATCGGAAAATCACCCGCGATGCCCCCGCCGATCTGAAAAAACCCTATGGTCGAATCATCTTTGGCATTGTTCGTGTACCATTCGGCCAAATAACGCATGTATTCGATACCGGTGCGGACCGCGTGGACATTTTCGATATCGCCGGCGATCACGTGACCCGCAAACATGTTGCCCATGGTCGAATCTTCCCATCCCGGAACTACCATCGGAAGGTTCTTTTCCATGGCCGCATACATCCACGAATCTTTTGTATCGATCTGGTAATACCCTTCCAAAGAGCCATTTTGCAGGGCCTGGAACATAAACTCGTGAGGGAAATACTGTTTACCTTCGGCCTCGGCATGCGTCCAAACATCGACCATTGCTCTCTCAAGGCGCCGCATGGCCTCGTACTCGGGTATACAGGTGTCGGTCACGCGATTCATGTGTCGATCGAGTAAAGCCTGTTCATCCTCAGCTGTGAGATCGCGGTAATTGGGTACCCGCTCGTAGAAATCGTGTGCAACGAGGTTGAAGAGATCCTCCTCAAGATTGGCCCCCGTGCATGAAATGATCTGGACTTTGTCCTGACGTATCATCTCGGCCAGGCTCAGACCCAGCTCTGCTGTCGACATCGCCCCGGCCAGGGTGATCATCATTTTGCCGCCGGACTCCAGGTGTCGCTTGTAACCCTCGGCGGCATCTACGAGTGCAGCGGAGTTAAAATGACGGAAGTTATACTTAATGAATTCAGTTATTTGGCCGTCCATAACCATTCCTTGATCGAATTGAAGATTATAACAACCTGCCGAGCGCCATTCCCAAACAGGCCATCCGAAAACTGACCTGCCCTTTCGATCTTCACCGAAAAGGGCAGAAAAGACGCTGAATTGAATCGAGGGTTTAAAACGCTTCGTTGAAGCTAACATCGCCCGCGACCGCGACCTGATATGCAGAGACGCGACGTTCAAAAAAATTGGCGAGCTCCTGGACATCTTGTAAGTCCATGAACGAAAAGGGGTTACGGGTGCCGTACACCCTAGGCAGACCGAGCATTGCCAGCCGCTGATCAGCGATGTACTCGAGATACTGCCGCATATCGGTGATGGAAAGGCCCGAGATACCGCCGCTTAGAATATCCTGCGCAAACTGCACCTCACATTCGACTGCTTCATCCAGCATGGAGACGATCTCTCGATTGAGAGCGTCGTCAAAGAGTGAGGGCTCCTCGTGACGGACCTTTTTGACTACCTCTAAAGCGAAGGCCATATGTGCCGACTCGTCCCGAAACACCCAGTTTGTACCAGCCGCAAGGCCGTGAAGCAGACCTTTTGACCTAAGGAAATACACGTACGCAAAAGCCGCGAAAAAGAAAAGTCCCTCGATACACGTCGCAAAGCATATAAGATTGAGCAGAAATTGTTTTCGTTCGGAGGGGGTCTGAAGGATGTGTAGATCATGTATGGAATCTATCCACTTGAGGCAAAACTGTGCTTTCTTGTGTATCGAAGGGATGTTGTGAACCGCCGCAAACGCCTGCTCGCGTTCGTAGTGGTCGGGAATGTAGGTGTCGAGTAACGTGAGATAAAACTGTATGTGGACAGCCTCCTCGTAGAGCTGACGCGACAGATACATGCGGGCTTCGGGAGAATTGATGTGCTTATAGAGATTAAGCACGAGATTGTTGGAAACGATGGAATCGCCGGTAGCGAAAAACGCGACGAGCCGATTTATCATGTGACGCTCAGAGGCCGTCATTTTGTTGCGTAAATCGTTGACGTCGGTCGAAAAATCGACCTCCTCTACCGTCCACGTGTTTTTGACCGCATTCTTGTACATTTCATAGAATTGCGGATACTTCATGGGGCGAAGCGTGAGATTGAAACCGGCGTCTAACAACATAATTTTTGTCCGTAGCCCGCACGTAGGTAAGGGCTCTTGTTAATCAAATAGAGCCCTTACTTACGTGCGGGCTACTGAAACACCTCTACTGACAGGCCTCACATGCGTCTGGATTTTCCAGTGAACAGACCAGAGCTTCCTGGTCTGTGTAGGATGGCTGTTGGATGGCCACCGTATGCGTATCGGCCGCAGCGACATGAGCGATTCGTGTTGCCGGGCGTGAACGTAGGTAATAGGTTGTCTTCAAACCCTTTTGCCAGGCATACATGTACATGGACGAGAGTTTTCCTATGTTTGGGCTCTCCATAAAGAGGTTCAACGATTGACTCTGATCGATGAACGCCCCGCGGTCGGCGGCCATGTCGATCAACGAACGCATCGGTACTTCCCATGCGGTTCGATAAATGGACTTTAGTTCGTCGCTGAATTCTGCAATATCCTGGACCGATCCCTCGCTCAGCTTGATCTTGGTACGGATTTCATCGTTCCAAAGGCCGGCGGCCTTTAATTCTTTGACCAAGTACTTATTGATCTGAACAAAGTCGCCCGAGAGGGTTTCCCTCTTGAACAAATTAGAGACCTGCGGCTCAATGCACTCATAACATCCCGCAATAGACGCGATGGTGGCTGTGGGTGCTATAGCAATAATCAGCGAATTCCTAAGCCCGGTTAGTTTGATCTTCTCACGCAGCTCATCCCAACGGGCAATATCATCTGGCGTAACACCCCAAAAATCGAACTGGAGGTCGCCGTCAGCCGCCCGTGTATCGGGAAATGCCAGATGCCTACCGCGCTCGACTGCTAACTCGGACGATGCACTAAGGGCCGCAAAATAAATCTCTTCCTGGATACGTGCGGAAATTTTTCGCGCTTTTTCGCTGTCAAACGGGACCCGGAGCTGAAAGAACACGTCCTGTAACCCCATTACTCCAAGACCTATATTCCGCCAGCGATTATTTGAATCTGAAGTGCTGGAGATGGCGTAATAGTTCAGGTCGATCACCCGATCGAGCTGACGTACGGCAAGACGAACGTTCCTGCCAAGCTTCTGGAAATCAAATTCACCATCCGCCACGTATCGTGCGGCGTTGATCGAACCTAAATTGCAAACAGCCGTTTCGTCTTCTGAAGTGACCTCGATGATCTCGGTGCACAAATTAGATAGGTGAACTACATTCCCTGGTCTGGCCGTCTGGTTCGACTTGCGATTGCTCGCATCTTTAAAGGTCATCCACCCGTTGCCCGTCTGAGCCATGGTCCTCATCATCTTTGCGAAGAGGTCGCGGGCATTGACCTGACGTACAAAAAGACCTTCGTTTTCCGCCTCGATATATGCCGCCTCAAAGTCTTCTCCGTAGCGATCCGGAAAATGAGGTACAACTTTCGGGTCGAACAGTGACCAAACAGCGTTCGCTTGAACCCGCTTCATGAAGAGGTCGGGTATCCAGTTTGCGAGATTCAGATTATGCGTTCGCACGGCCTCGTCGCCAGTGTTATCGCGGAGTTCAAGAAAATCGTCTATATCGGCGTGCCATGTTTCCAAATAAACGCAGCAGGCTCCTTTTCGCTTGCCTCCCTGATTGACCGCAGCAACCGAAGAGTCGAGGGTTTTGAGCCAGGGGACTATGCCATTGGAATGTCCGTTTGTCCCTCGGATCAGTGAGCCTCGCGATCGGACCCGGTGGTAGGCGATGCCGATCCCTCCAGAAAACTTCGAGAGCATTGCAACATCAGAGTACTTTTTGTATATGCTTTCGAGACTGTCTTGAGGTGAGTCGAGCAAGAAGCAGCTCGAGAGCTGTTCGTGTTGGGTGCCAGAATTGAAGAGCGTGGGCGTGCTGGGAACGTACTCTAAGGATGAGAAAAGGTTGTAAAGATCAATCGCCTCGTATGGATTCTCGGATAGTCCGCAAGCGACACGCATCCAGAAAAACTGAGGTGACTCGATCACGTCCCGCGTAATCGGATTCTTCAATAAATATCGGTCGTAGAGCGTGCGAAGTCCGAAAAACTCAAACAAGTCGTTTCTGGTTTGGTCGATAGCGTCGTTCAGTTTGCGGCTGTTATCAATGACGAAATTCGCCACCCGTTCGCATATCAGACCCTCTTTCACGCCGAACGCGATCGACTGCGAAAATGAATGTATCTCCTGATTCCGAACTTCCTTTTCAATATATTGATTGAGAAGCCGTGCACCAAGACGCGAGTATTCAGGCTCCTCAAAGATCAAACTTGCGGCTGTCTGAATGGACAATTTGTCCAATTCTCTCGTCGTCGTGCCGTCGTACAGCCCGCTTATCGTTTTGGTCGCTATACGAAGACTGTCGACCGAGGATAGCCCCGCACAGCAGCGGCTGATCGCTCGTACGATCTTGTTGATGTCGACGGGTTCGAACGTGCCGTTGCGTTTACGGACCTGCATGGAGGTCTGAGCTGCAGTGTCTGTTTGACGACCAGCAGCTGTATCCGATGATGCAAAGAATGTGTCCATACTCGTCGGCAATCCTCCGCCGGCTTGAAAATGGCGGCGTGTCTGAGGGCAGAAATATCCGGAGCTCGCGCTACCTGTACTGCTAGCGCACCGTCTGCCTATGCCACCCTTTTTTTCTTAAATGTTCGTGGTAGGTCTTTGCAAAATGGTCAAAGGCCGTATCTCAGTGGATATAGACTATATGGTAGTGTTTAGGCTTTGTCAATACTAAATATGGTGGTTTACAAAGTTTCTCATAACCGGTGCTGTCACAACAATTACGATCCAAACTGTGATGTAACGGGTGATTCTGGAAAATTTGTGGATAAAATGTTGAAAAAAACTGCCTATTCATGACTATCGTCGATCACCAAAGTGTCATAGGCGAAATGCACATCCTGCGGCAACAGCTTTGAATCGCGCTCGTACAGAATATCGTGGTTAAGATGGGTTAAATATGTTCGCCGGGGTTTGATTTGTTCTACGTAGCTTAGAGCCTCATTCAACCCCAGGTGAGTGGAATGTGGTTTTATTCGCACACAGTCCAAAACCAACACATCCAGATCCCGGAGTCCCGCGATCGTTTCCTCTGAAATAAAATTTAGGTCAGTCGCATATGCGAAATTGTTGAAACGGTAAGCAATGACTGGAAGCTTGCCATGAATAACCTCCAGAGGGGTGATGGTAAGGTCTTCCCCAATGCAAAATGGTGAATTGTGATAAACGGTATGAGGAACTAGCTGGGGTAAGCCACCACCGAAATGCGTTGGTTGAAAAATATACTGAAAAATGCGTTTCAGGTCTGTCCAGGCATGGGAATTAGCATACACACCCATGGCCCCATATCTAAAATTCAGTGGCCGAATGTCATCTAAACCGAAAACGTGGTCCACGTGGCAATGTGTAATAAGGACAGCATCCAGGTGACCGATGCGTGCTCTTAATGCTTGTTGACGAAAGTCGATGGAGGTGTCTACCAGAACTTTTTTTTCGCGATGCTCAATGAGGATTGAGACACGCAATCGTTTGTCACGCGGATCGTCCGACAAACACGTTTCACAGTCGCATGCTATAGAAGGAACGCCCGTGGAAGTGCCAGTACCAAGAAAGGTAAGTCTCATGTGGAACCCGCGTCTTCAACAAACCACAGCAGTTGATGGGAATGGATAAACGCACCTGGATCTTATTTTTTTCCCAAAATATCAGCGCCAGAAAACTTTTGAGCCGCCTGAGCTTTGAGCTTCTCTTCTGTGGCTCGTACGAGATGAATATACTGCATACGTAAGTCACTCAAAAGGCCATCCATCAGCTGGGTCTCCTGGGGATGCAAGTTTCCTTTGGTCTTTTCGCGGATCATCCCCAGTACGTCAAGCCAGTATTTTCCGGTCGCAAGGTCCAGGCTGCGCTTGCCGGTAGCAGGATGGGGCACGGCCCCAAGCGCCGCGGCGGCATTCGTGGCGATCGTAGATAGGAAGTTAACGAAGCTTGCCGGCTCGTCAGCTCCGGGTATCTCGTCCTCAGTCTCGTCAAGCCGGCCAATACCTTGCAGGTCCTCGGCGTCCACGTTTGTTGACGCCGCCTTATCCTCCAACGGAGGTGTAGGCGCCGGTGCAGCAGCCGGAGCAGACTCCAGAGTTACGCCCTCTTTCACCGATCCATCCGAGTTAAACTTTCGCTTGTCAGCGACCTTAAAAGTCACTTCCTGCTGATTCTCATCGCCAGTCAACATATGTTGAATTCCTGTCTCGATAGTAGCATTTTGGCCAAAAAGAATTCAAAATTTGACCATGTCTCAAGCCTTTGATGAACTAGTATCGGTCATGTCAACACTACGAGCACCGGGCGGCTGCCCCTGGGACCATGAGCAGACCTACGACTCTCTCGCTCAGTACCTTATCGAGGAAGCGTATGAGACTTTTGATGCCATTCAGGAGGCAGATCAAAATGGGGAAACCGCGAATCTTCGGGAGGAGTTAGGTGACCTGTTGCTGCAAGTCGTATTTCACTCCACTATCGGCACCGAAAGGGGGGATTTCACGGTTGATGAGATCATTAATGGCGTAACTAAAAAACTCGTTCTTCGTCATCCGCACGTGTTCGGCGACAAGAAATTGGCCGGGGCGCGGGATGTACTCGACAACTGGGATCAACTGAAGGCCGAGGAGAGGAAAGCCTCCGGGAAAGCAGAAAAAACCGCTGGTTCAATACTCGATGACGTGCCGATCCACTTTCCCTCGCTGCTCGAGGCCGTGAAACTGACCAAGAAGGCTGCGACCGTGGGTTTTGACTGGGAGAATGCTGATCAGATCTTTGCGAAACTGGACGAAGAAATCAGGGAGCTGAAGAACGCCATCGCCAACGGCGACGTTGAGAATGCCGCTGAGGAGCTTGGCGATCTGCTCTTTGTTGTGGCTAATCTCGCCCGCCATTTAGAGGTTGAACCTGAAACGGCCCTAAAAAAGACTAACCGAAAATTTCGGCAGAGGTTCAAATTTATCGAAGACGAACTTAAGCAGAAAGGTGTGTCATTAGAGGGCGCAAACCTAAAGAAAATGGACGAGTTATGGGAACAGTCGAAAACGACCAAAAAAGTACGGGCAGGTAAAACCTAGGACGCGTGATTACTCCTCGAACATTTCGCGTAGCCGGAGCAGAACCTCCTGCTGAACGCCCTTTTCAATTTCACCGATCTTCTTAACAAGCCGGACACGGTCGACCGTTCGAAGTTGGTCAAGGACTATAGAGCGCTCGTTCTTTAAAAAATTAACGTTGACCCTTGTGGGGTAGTTGGCGGTCACGGCAGAAAGCGGCGCTATCATCACGCTCGAAATATTGCCATTCATTTCGTCCGGTGAGACCACCACGCACGGCCGCGTATTTTTAGCATCTGACGTCGGTTCGGCATCAAGATTGACCAGGTAGACGTCGAACCGGGTTACCATTGCCATTCCTTCTCATCAAATCGCGTTGCAGGGTAACTGCCGCCTACCTCGTCGTCGTCGTTGTCCGACATCGATTTGAAAGCCTCATCCCACCCGGCCCGTGCCTTCTGAGCTTTCCTTATAAGGATGCCTTCCGGGTGTAGCTCGAGTTCGACTTCACCGGTAATATGACTGTCCTGGAGCAAAGTCTTTGGCAGCCGAACTCCCTGGGAATTGCCGATCTGAATGATCTGACTCTTCATGAATACATCGTAATTACATCGTCCTGACTGGTCAAACTATGCGTTCGAGGCCGTTCATATATGGGCGTAGAACGTCCGGGATTATCACGGACCCGTCTTTTTCCTGATAATTTTCTATGATCGCGATCCAGGTCCGACCTACGGCGAGTCCGCTGCCGTTTAGTGTGTGGACAAACTCGGGCTTGGCTCCCGAGCCTCGTCGAAACCTTGTGTTCATCCGACGCGCCTGAAAGTCGCCGCAATTTGAACAGCTCGAGATCTCACGGTAGACATTTTGACTTGGCAGCCACACCTCTATGTCGTATGTCTTTCGCGCTCCGAACCCCATGTCTCCCGTTGAAAGAACTACTGTTCTATAGGGAAGATCCAACAGTTGAAGGACCCGCTCGGCATGGCCGGTTAGTTTTTCATGCTCGTCCGCCGAATTCTCGGGAAGGCACAACTTTACCAGTTCAACTTTCTCGAATTGATGCTGGCGAATCAGCCCCCGCGTGTCCCGTCCATAACTGCCGGCCTCGCTGCGAAAACACGGAGAGTAGGCCGCGAAATGTTTAGGCAGATCTGTCGCTTCCAGTGTCTCATCAGCGTGATAATTCGTTACCGGCACTTCTGCGGTAGGTATCAGCGCAAATTGCCTCTCGCCACGAAGGTGGAAAAGGTCATCTTCAAATTTTGGCAGTTGATTGGTGCCAAATAATGCTGCTCGGTTGACGAGAAATGGCGGCAACGTCTCAGAATATCCGTGCTCTGTAGTGTGGATATCGAGCATAAAGTTGATCAACGCCCGTTCAAGCCGTGCTCCCGCTCCGAAAAGAATTGCAAATCGCGAGCCGGCAATCTTTGAGGCCCGCTCAAGATCTAATATGCCGAGCGATTCACCAATGTCGACATGGTCCCTGGTCTCAAAATCAAATCGTCGAGGTTCGCCGAACCGACGGATCTCTTTGTTTGCTGATTCGTCAGGGCCGACGGGAACGTCATCGTCGGGCAAGTTCGGCAGTCCGGCCAGTAGTTCTCGCATCGAGGCTTCTGCCGTGTCCCGCTGACCTTCAAGCGAGGATTGTTGATCTCTGAAGCCGCTTACCTGCCCTTTCTTCATGTCAGCGGATTTCTTATCGCCGGCCTGAATTAGGCGGCCGATTTCCTTACTCGCAGCGTTCCGCATCTGGTTGATGCGGTCCGCTTCGCTAATGACACGACGACGCTCGGTGTCTAATTCTACGAATCGATCCAGGCTCTCTGTAGGAAAGTTCCGATTAACGAGCGCCGAGCGAATAGTATCCAAATTGCTTCTAACAAAGTTTAGGTCCAGCATGTTGAGCCACACATTTAAGGGTGGTTATTTGCCCTTACACCACAACAATTCCATTTTGAACGGCCGGCGATAAAAATTTGTTTATCTGTTGGTTATCCCCTAAAATCTACAGTTTGCCTAAGGAAAAGACCTATCGAATTTAGCAAAGTTGATATGACAAATAAAATTAGGAAGGCAGTTTTCCCCGCAGCGGGGCTAGGGACGCGCTTTCTTCCAGCAACAAAGGCATCACCCAAGGAAATGTTGGCGCTGGTGGACAAGCCGCTTATTCAGTATGTGGTCGAGGAGTCTGTCGCCAGCGGTATTGATTCCATTCTGATCGTAACTGGTCGCGACAAAAGCGCGATGGAAGATCATTTTGACATCTCTTTCGAACTGGAACATCTCCTCAAAGTGCGAGGTAAGGACGCGCAGTATAAGCAGGTCCGTGCGATTTCCGATCTAGCGAAGATCAGCTACACACGCCAGAAAGAGGCTCTTGGCCTTGGACACGCGATCTATCAGGCAAAGGATTTTGCAGGGGACGATTCATTCGCCGCGTTATTAGCGGACGACATCGTAGATTCGAAGGTTCCTGCCTTAAAGCAAATGATGGATGTATATGAGAAATACAATGCTCCTGTGATCGCAACGATGCGGGTGCCGGGCGACGATATATCGCGATTCGGAGTGATTGATGCAGATGAGGTTGAGCCGAATGTCTTCAGAGTAAAGGATATGATAGAAAAGCCTAGTTTTGCTGACGCTCCGTCTGATCTTGCAATTATTGGTAGATATATTTTTACACCCGACATCTTTTCGGCGATCGAACAAACCGCGCCGGGTGCCGGCGGGGAAATTCAGATCACTGATGCGATGCGTATTTTGCTTCACGAGCGCCCATTCTATGCGGTGAAGCTGGAAGGCACACGGCACGATGCAGGCGATAAGCTGGGATTCCTAATCGCGACTGTGGAGCTTGCACTAAAGCGCGAAGATCTTGGACCTCAATTTCGTAGCTATCTAAAATCATTAAGTCTGGTATAGCTAACGGATCCGACGGTTCACACCCGTTTGCTAAGTTGGGATGCCGCTCCCCGCATGGCAAGCGCACATTGCAGAACAAGCAAAATAACTACGCTTACGCCCAGCACTAACATTCCATACCGGAGATCGCCGGACCTACTCGACAAAAAGCCGATCAGCCACGTGACCGAAGCAGCTCCCAGCGTACCGGCCATGAACAATGGGGTCGCCCGACGGTTTGCTTCGGGACCAAAAGTTTTAGAGAACCGCGCCACGTTGGTGGGAAAGATCCACGATGTACCGAATCCCGAGATAGCCGACCCGATGCTGAGTATGATCATGCCGTCAGCTGAAAGGACGGTAGTTATACCTAAAAGCACAATCGTCAACCCCAAAAATAGCATCTTGTTTTCATTCAGATACCGAAAAAGCAGGGGCGCGACACCCCGGCCGATGACGAACAGGGAAAAGTATAGAACAGTTGGAGACAACCCTGGAACAATCGGAGGCCCCGGCATTCGACCAGTATATGTGGTCAGCCAACCGCCCATTCCGCTTTCAAATCCCACGTGAACAAAGTTAAAAAAAGCGATGGCCCATGCGAGCGGCATTCGCCAGATAGGAACATTTACTTTCGACGATCCTTGCTCGGATCGATTTACACGCGGAGTCTTTTTTGAGCCAATGACCAATCGTAATACCCCGGCGGCACAAAACAAAGGTACGGCCAAAACGTACGTCGTAATACCGATATGGGATGAAGAACTTACTGCATCCACGAACGGTTTGCATACGATCGCCCCGATACCCCAACAGAAGTTCAAGATGCTAAGAGCCGAGGCCGTTCGCTCGGGGGCAACTTCTATTATCATCATGTTTATGGAGGGCAGTGTGAGGCCGATACCGATCCCCAGGACGTAAAATCCGCATAAGCCAACGAGATACGAATCCATATTCATCATTAGAGAGCCGCTCGCCATGGCTGCTGCTCCAAAGATAGTGGCTGACATGTATTTGTTCCTGATCCCTAGACGGTGCGAAACGAAAGAGCCAGTGAGAGAACCCGCAAATTGGGCGGGAAAGAAGAAGCCCGCCTGTAGATCGTCAAGTTCGTAGCGGTTGGCCAGAATTGGCAGGATCTGGCCGATAAGCACGGCCGCTACGCCTGACAGAAAATAGATAAAATGTAGAAGAAGTTTTAGTACTAGTAGCCGTTTGTCACCTGACATTCAGATATTGTTGCAAGTACGAGCATCCAATACAAAAAGAGCTTTCAAGCAAAATACAGGATCGTAATATTGGTTCTGGAGAAGGCATAGAACCAGGCTTTTCTCGCGTAAACGACTTCTATTCGCTAGAATTGTACGAACACATCAGAACGGGAACGCCCGAGGACGAAATCGTCGAAACTATGCCTTTAGCCCTGATAGAGGATGCCGCTCAAGATCTGCGCGACGGCAAGATGATCATTATCGTGGATGATGAAGATCGAGAAAACGAAGGGGATCTGGTCTGTGCCGCCGAAAAGGTTACACCAGCCATCATCAACTTTATGGCGGTCCACGGGCGAGGCCTGATCTGTTTGCCTATGACTGAGGAGCGTTGCAACGAACTTCAGCTTTTCCCCCAGACGACCGAAAACACCTCCAGCATGGGTACGGCATTTACGACATCGATCGAAGCCAGAGAGGGCGTGACCACGGGTATATCAGCGGCTGATAGGGCGAAAACGATACTGACGGCTGTTGATCCAAAGGCGAAGCCGTCAGACCTGGCAAGGCCGGGCCACGTTTTTCCATTGCGGGCTAAGACCGGTGGTGTGCTAGTGCGAATAGGTCAGACGGAGGCAAGTGTTGACATCGCTCGAATAGCTGGGCTGCAACCGGCAGCGGTCATTTGCGAAATAATGAACGACGACGGGACGATGGCCCGAATGCCTGAGCTTGAGACATTTGCCGCAAACCATGATTTGAAGATCATATCCGTCGCTCAGATGGTCCGATACCGGATCGAAAAAGAAACCCTGGTCCGACCTGTTGTAGAAGTAGACCTGCCGACGTGCTACGGCGTTTTTCGGACGGTCTTGTACGAAAATGTGGTGAATGGTGAGATGCACCTCGCAATGGCAATGGGGAACATTTCAGGTACAACGGAACCGGTGCTGGTCCGCGTCCAAACGGAGAACGTTACTTTTGCAATGTTCGGAACGACGCTCGGTGAGGCGTCTAATGCAGTCGAAACCTCTCTCAAAAAAATTTCTGAAGCAAAACAGGGCGTTATCGTCTACCTCCGTCAGCGAGAAAACAATCTTGATCTGGTCAATCAACTTAGGACGTATGCCTTGATGCAAAAGACCGGCAAGGACTTTGCAAGCGCAAAGCTCGAGACAGGCTATGGCAAAATACATGATTATGGTATCGGAGCTCAGATACTAAAGGACTTGGGTGTAAAAAAGATAAAACTGCTTTCTAATCATCCGCCTCGCGTCAGCGCGTTGGAGGCGTTTGATCTGGAGATAGTAGAGACCGCCAGACTTTAGGAACCGGCTTTTGTTTGTTGAAGATGTCTCAGGACGATATACAGATTTCTAAGGGCGGGTCGGTTGAAGGCGACGATCCAATAGAGCCACCCGTCCGGACGGTATATTTCACCCGGCGGAATGCTCTGTTTACACTTGCCGCAGCCGCCATACTGAGTATCTTTATCGCTCTTTTGTCAGTTGTCGGTTACAGATACGGGATTTTCGACAACTATATCAAGGGCCAGTTTGTTACGAAAATGGCCGACATCGGTATCGTCTTTGAAGCAGATGTTTTTCGCGTAACAATAAATCCGCTCGAGCTCGAACTTAAAAATGCCACTTTCGTCGATAAGCTGACAGGTGAAAAACTTTTCTTTGTTCGAAATGCCCACCTTGAGTTAACCGTTCGGGACCTTTACGCCTGGCAACTGAGCCGAGACATTAGTATCGACAAGACTGATGTGAACGGGGCTGAGGTATGGGTGATATTCGACAAGGACGGCAATTCGAATTTCTCAAACCTTACGTTGGTGGAAGACGAGCGCGGAAGCCGTGTCAACTTCAAATATGAGTCCGTAAATTTCTCGTTACGGGACAGCGTTATTCACTTTGGAGATCTTTCAAGAGATCTCTCAGGCAACGCCAGAAACGTCCAGTTCCTCCTTTCACCTCAGGATATCTCAGTTCCAGACGAACAGAAGCGATACACCTTTAGTCTTGCCTCCAGTGAATCCACCTTTTCCTACGGGGAAAGTACGGTCGAAAAAATAGATATTAACGCGTCCGGAGTTGCAGATCGGAACGGAGCGGAAATTCACAATTTTGAACTACGATCGCCGATCGGGGAATCGTCTCTGAGCGGTACGCTCATCGATTGGACCTCCCCAGCATATGACCTGAGCATAAGATCGTCTATCGACCTCACGCAGGCATCTGGTCTTTTTGCCGCCGGAATGCCGATCGTGGGCGTTGGCAATTTTCACGGACAATTGACGGGACAAGGGGAGTCTTACAAGATCGTCGGCGAGGTTAATACCGAGTCGCTTCGCGCGGGGGGCATTTCCATCAAGGGTATGAATGTGGCGGCCACATTGCACGGCAACAATTCAGATTACGACGCAAACGGCACCGCTCTAGCGCGCATGCTAACCTTCGATGATTTCCGGATCGATTTTCTTAGGATGGTTGGAAACGTTCGCGGCTCAGGAACCGATTTCAGATGGCTCGGTGAATTACAGGCTGCGGCTGCATCGACACCAGATATGACCCTTGGCGGCCTTTTTCTCAAGGATGCTCTCGCCGAGTACAAAGATGAGCAGTTGGCTTTAGCCACTGGCAGCGCACGGGCACAGCGATTTGCTGTAGGTGATATAGAATTCGCGAATTTAAATGCGCGGAATCTCAAACTTGCCGTTAGCGACACTATTACCGGTATTTCATCATCGAGTGCGGAAGCCGGTTCTCTAAAAACAGCCTCCTACGGTCTCGAAAACGTAAGCGGGAGGAACCTACAGGTTAAGAGTACCGGCACTCGTACGGATGTACGTTTACAGGGGCTGCGTTCGCGGACGGCTCACATAAAAGATGCAAAGTTTCGCAACGTGACGGCTGATGATTTTCAGCTGGTTGATCGAGCGGCCGATACGAAGGTCATCGCAAGAAATTTCAGAGCTGACCGACTGGACGTTGACGGTACCCACGTCGAGGGGGTTGCCGCTCCCCAGATCCGTCTTACCGATGCCGCCACTGAAACAATCATTTATTCCGATACTCTTCGCATGGCCAGACTCGACACGGGTTCAGCAGTTGTGGGCAGCCTTAATATCGGAGGCGTACGCTTGACGATCAGGCGAGGTCGGGTCGAAGCAAGGTCGGACGATTTCAACGCCGGAGAAGTGGCGTTGTCTCGTTCGCGAGTCTTTCCGGCTGGAGGTAATCTCCAGGACGTCAGAATCTCGCGTCCGGTTTACGTACTCGAGCCATCGGGTCGGTATCGCGTAACGGCAGATATGAGCTTGGGCGGCGGTGCCCTAGGTAGTATATCGCTTGGCACCGCTCGAGCGAGTGTCGACGTAAACAACGACAGGATCGCGCTCAATAGACTGCATGCCGAGTCGATGAACGGAGCCCTAACGGGTGAGGCGGTTATCGCCATGACCAACCGCAGTCAATCTGCAATTCGCGGTGATTTCCAAAATCTCGATATTGGGAAGCTTCTGGCCATTAATAGTGGACGAATCATTCCCATTGAAGGACAAACGACGGGAAGAGTCGACCTAACCTTCACAGGTGCTAATTTCAGAAACGCAAATGGCACATTGAATGCTGAAATCGTCGCGAGCGCTGGTACGACAAGCCGTGGACTGATCCCCATCACCGGTACGGTTGCATTAACCGCTACGAATGGGCTTTTTAATGTTGATCAGGCAAATCTCACATCGGGAAGGAGCAGCCTTACAGCTGCAGGTAAATTTGATCTACGCGATCAGAACTCAGACCTGACTATTTCTTTAAAATCGGACGACGCGACTGAAATCGACCGCCTCATCCGCGTGATGAATGTTTCTCCGCAGCTCGAACAGCAGCTAGATTCAATGGAGACACGCCTAGCTGGCAAATTGCAATTTGGAGCAAGCGTCACCGGAAATTTGTACGACCCGATAATCGATGGACGCGCCACGGTGGAGTCCATATCGATGCGAGGAATCCACCTCGGCAGCGTCGCAACCGGCATGACGGTATCACCACTTGGTGTTGAGCTGAAGAATGGCAAACTCCAAGATGCAAATGGGGGCACGGCAATTTTTTCCGCAAACATACCTTACGGTGGAGCAAACAATACGTCAGTAAATGCCACCCTTACAGACGTAAATGCCCGTAACCTGCTTGCGGCTCTGCCGATTACTCTACCGGAGCCTATCCGCGATCTTAGCGGTCTGACCTCCGGAACTGTTAATATCACAGGACTTCCGAATAAGGCGCAGGGTGAAGTAAATCTTTCAGCAGCCAAAGGCGTTGTTGCGGGACAGCCGTTCGATGACCTGCGGGTTAAAGCCGTGTTTCGAGGCACGTCTGTTGATTTGCAAGAGGCTGCGATGCGTATTGGTGCCGGACGACTCACCGCTAAAGGCAGCTTTGATCGGATTAGCGAAGCGTTCAATATAGATCTTGTCGGCGCCGCCGTCCCCTCAGCGATTTTACTTGCTTTTGTGCCAAACACCGGGAGTCTGCCGGTCATAAGCGGCGACGTTGATTTTTCAGCGAGTGCGACTGGTTTGCTCAGCCGAACTTCTTCATATAACGTGAATTTTTCCGGACAAGCGCCGGAGGTTCGGATTAATGAAGACACTTTGGGTCGCGTCCTATTCAAGGGCCAAACGGCCAATCAGATTCTGACTGCCGAATTGACGGCTAGCCCGAATGGTATTCTCCAGGTGATATCCGGAACCGTCAATTTCGGTGACGAAAATCTACCTTTTACTGCCGTAACTGAATTTAACCAGAGTCCCCTGTTGCCGTTCTTCGCCTTCGTGCCACAGCTTAACGGGGTTCCAATTGCTGGGACGGGGACGGGCCGGATACAGTTTGGCGGCAATCTTTCGCATGTTGATGACCAGGGAAAGCGCTTTTTCTCTGCAGCAGGGCTGGCAGGTTCTGCTCAATTTTCTCAACTGGCGCTAATGGTGCAGGACACGCCATTGAATGCCGCAGAGCCGGTCTCAATTCAATTCAATACGCGTGAGATCGAATTTGAACGTGTCAGATTTGTTGGCGGCGGTTCAAATATGACCATAACCGGTGTAATAGCTCTTGCCGCTAATGGCGTTAATAATCTGTTGATCGACGGGAGGGTTAACCTCAATCTGCTTAACCTGGCCGTCAAAGACACTTTTTTCGCCGGATATGCAGACGCATCAATACGCTATAGCGGCGTCGCACCAAACGCACGGCTTTCCGGCACGGCGAATATCATCAACGGCTCAGTGGCTACATTCTTCGGTGCCAATAGAATTACGATCGATCGCCTAAAAGCGCGGCTGATCTTTACCAGTGACCAGGTGGAGATCGACGAGGCTGCCGGATACTTAGGTGGCGGCCAGTTCACCGCAAGTGGAGGGGGGAGGTTGCGCGGGCTGTCGCTCGAGGCATTTCGCTTCTCTCTGGATGGGCGAAATGTAACGGTCCCACTGCCTCAGGACTTTATTACTACGGGAGATGCTCAACTTGAACTCTCCGGATTTCGCCGAAGCCCGGGCGACCCTCTTTCCATCACCATAGGTGGACGGGTACTGGCCCGACGCAGCCTTTATTCACAGAACATCGATATTGCCAGCATAGTCAGCGGCCGTCGGGACCCGGTGCTTTCGGGCGGTGGGGGCGGTAGCGGTATGGCCACTCGATTTGATTCTCTCGTGATCGAAGGTCGCGATGCGTTGATCGTTCGCAATAACGTCGCGGACCTGACAGCGTCGGTCTCACTTGTCTTAACTGGTGACACGAACGATCCAGGCATAGCGGGACGAATAACGGCGAATAGCGGCACCATCTTTTTTAGAAAAGAACGGTACGTGGTCCAGCGAGGTGTCCTGGAATTTCCACCTGATACGGGCATTGAACCTGTCATCAATTTGCAGGCTGAGACTGAGATCGCCGGCTATCAGGTTTTCGTCAATCTTGCGGGGCCGTTAAACGATTCGGAGCTGCTGACCGCCAACCTTCGTTCGAGTCCGGCGTTGCCCCAGGCTGATGTTGTGTCTCTTGTAACAACCGGCAGTCTCACGAACGCTGCCGGCGGCATACCGACGCTGGCTCAGACGGGCATAAACACGGCTGCTGAGATTTTGACAGATGCCATCATTAACGATCCGATCCGAAAAGCAACAGACAAATTGTTTGGACTTAATGTATTTGAGATCGATCCTCTCATATCCGGGCAACAGTTGAATCCCTCCGCCCGACTAACCGTCGGTCGTCAAATCAACAATAATCTGCGTGTCACGTATTCGACCAATCTGTCTCAGGATCAGAACCAGGTGCTGGCCCTTGAATACAGAGTTTCGAACAAACTCTCGTTGGTAGCGCAATATGAACAGCGATCGCTGAGCAACGTGACGCGAAACCGGGACAATTTCAGTTTTGAAGTGCGGTTCCGAAAGAGATTTTAACGGGGGAAACCATTTCGGTTTCATTGATGGCCATCGGCATTCCTTTTCTAAGAAAAATAAGCGTCGGAGCGGCTGAAGGCGCGCCCCTGCGTGCCGGCTTCTTTAGGTGCGTGCTGTTTCTTTTTCTATTGTTCGGATGCTTTTCCGTTTCAAGTTCCCAAAACAAGTACGAGAAACACAGGATATCCAAGGTCGAAATTAACATTACCGGCGTTACCGGGAGTTCGCCTCTTCATGAGCAATATCGGGTGCTTGTGCGGGACGCCGTCGGTCCTATCTACTCGACGCCGCGAATACGCGACGCTATCAATGATCTGTACAGCACTCGCCTTATCGACACGGTAACCGTGGCGGCGGCTTTGGATGCCACGGACAGCGTCGAATTGACCTTTAACATCAAGAGGAAGACGGTCGCGGAAAGAGTCTCAGTAGTTGTAGGTGAAGCTGTGGGTGATCCTGTACGTGAAGAAGAACTTTTGATACGCCTCAATTTACTGACCCCTGGCAACGTCATAACTGAGCAAACCTTAAGGGAGAATGCCGACGAGATATTAGTTTATCTGCGCGATCGAGGGTTTTATCAGTCAGCGGTCACTTACGAACGGCATGCTTTGCAGAATGAAAACGATGTGGGCGTCGTTTTTAGGGTCACACCGAATGTGCAGGCAACGGTCGAGAGCTTTGACATAAACATTCTGGGAATGCCGAAGCCGGTTCCACCTGGTTCGCTTAAGCTGAAAGTCGGACAGGAATTTTCTCGAGAACGTTTACTGGCCGATGTGGCGAAGGTCCGTGGCGCACTTAGAAACGAGAAATTCATCGCCCCGCAGCTGGACGAACCCGGTATTACGTATGACAGCGACAAGAACACGATCGCTATTGTTTTAAAGGGTAAGGCGGGCCCGACGGTGGACGTGATCGTCGAGACGCCGCAGGAAACCATAAGTGAGCGCGTTCAAAATAATCTGCTGCCCATTAAACGTGAGGGCACGCTGGACTATTCCGCCATCGTCGAGGGCGCACGCCGTTTGGAAAACTACTATCAGGAACGAGGTTATTTTTTTGCGAAGGTGATGCCCGCGTGTTCGGTCAAACCACCTTTGACCGACCTGGAAAACAACCTTATCCCCAATGAAACGGAATTTCTGTGTTCTTACCTGAGCGGCGAGGACCTGACGCGCCGAAACGTCGAAGTAGCGTATCGGGTCGAGCTCGATAGACGTTTTAGAGTGGCAGAGATCCGCCTACGCGGAACTAATAAATTAACGATCGAAGATGTACGCACAGTGCTTAGGTCAAAGGAAGCGAGCCTCTTGGGGATCGTCCCGTTATTCGGGCTCGGCAGGGGTATCACGAGCGCGGCCATACTTGAAGAGGATGGGGCCACCATTAAATCCATAATGTCAGAGTTGGGCTATCCCAATGCCGAGGTTCGAGTTAATCGCGGCGTGACGGTGAACGGGGAAGATCTGATCATAACGTTCGAGGTTGAGGAAGGAATTCCCAGGGTCGTCTCATCTGTAAGCTTCGTGGGCAATAAGGCTGTTAGCAGCGCCGAACTGGAAGCTCTTCTTCCTCCCTTGACGCGGCGTAATTATTCTCGAGCCAGGACACGAAACGCTGCTCGGAAGATCGCTGAGTACTATTCGACGCGGGGATATTATGATGCGCGGGTAACGCCCTCTGTGATCGGTCCGACGGCTGGCTCCGGAGCTGGTCAGGAGGAAGTGAAGGTCGAGTTTCGAATCGATAATGAGGGCAAGAAGGTAATCATTAATCGATTACTAGTAACGGGCAACGAAAAAACAAAACCGTCAGCAATACTGAAGGCGGCTACGCTGCGAAATGGAGAATTGCTGACATCAGCCGATGTATATACCAGCGAGCAAAATCTTTATGGCACCGACGCGTTTTCTCGCATAACTATAACCCCGAGGCCCGTGGGCGACACGCCGATCGGCGAACAGCTAAGGGACGTGGTCATCAACGTTGAAGAACAACCACCCCGATTGCTCACCTATGGCGGCGGCTTCTCCACCGACCTAGGGCTTAGTGGTTTCTTTGATATCCGGCACGTAAACCTCTTTGGAAATCTGTGGCAAGGTGGTGCCCGGGCGAGGGCCAGCCAGCGGCAGCAGCTTGTACAGTTTGATTTTATTAATCCGCGATTTATCAAAGATGGGAAAAAGAGGTATGCACCCCTGACCCTATCGGTCCAGTATCAGCGGGACACGACTGTCACCCGATTTTTCCGCTCCGCTTTCGATCGGGGCACTATGGGTATAGTCCAACGCGTTGACGAGGAGGGAAATGCCGTGGATGAATTTGGTGCTCCGGCCGGAAGTCCGACGATCAACCGGTTTGCTATCACGGCGGAAACAAGCCGTACGATAAGCCGACGCAAGCGGAGTATCTTTTTCCTCAAGTATCGCTACGAGGATGTTCGACTGTTCAATATTGACAGCCTGCTCATCAAGGCCCTGTTGCTGCCGGATGCCCGAACACGAATATCCGGATTTAGCACGACCTTTGTTCGTGACACACGAGAAAACTGCTCCGTAAAATATTCGCTGCTCGACCTTATTTCTAAGGGGGATCAAACAGATCCCTGTCGCTACAGTGCAAGTGACCCGACCCGCGGTCAGTACATTACGGCTGACTATAACGTCTCCCTGCCGGCGCTGGGTGCGAATATTGGATTTCAGAAATTTCAAGCCAGTTATAATTTCTATTATTCATTTCCAAAGTTGAAAAACACTACCGTCGCCGCCAGAGGTATTTTGGGCCTTGGACATGTATTTTCGGGCGGCACGCGATTTAACAGCGCGAAGTTTCCAGCGTTGAATGGATTGCTGCCCATCAGCGAGCGGTTCTTTGCGGGCGGTGCAAACAC
>JBHENG010000026.1:24493-32143 GCA_046262195.1 Pyrinomonadaceae bacterium
GCTCCCCAGCACGAGGGCAACCTCAACTGTCCGCTCGCCGTCACCACGTCGGCCTCCATCTTCGCGCTGCGGGTCCTCGCCGACCCCGACGTGCCTCCCTGCGCCGGGGCCTACCGCCCGCTCGAGGTCATCGCCCCCGAGGGGACATTCCGCAATAGTGAAAGAGAGGAAGTTTTTCTGGGTCCTTTTACGATCCCGTTTGGGGGAAATGGCTTAGCGATCGTGAACCTCGAAGCACGTATTCCTCTTTCCTCGTCAATCCGAGCGGTGCCCTTCTACGATGGCGGGAATGTTTTCAGAAAAGCAGGTGATATTTTCAAGGCACCTACTGTGTCTGAAAACGATGTGCCGGCGCAAAACCAACGAGCGGTTTGGACGCATACGTTAGGACTGGGCTTCCGTATCAAGACTCCCATTGGCGGGGAATTCGGCATAGACTATGGGCGCCTTCTCAATCCGCCTGTTTTTTTGATCCCACAGGTATCCGGCCCCAACGCCCGCTATAGACTGCGGCAGGACCACATTCATTTTCGTTTTTCCCAGGCGTTTTAATTTACTGTAGCTGAGTTTATGACGTGCGTTTCATCAAGCTCGACGATCAGATTATCAAGTAAAGTATATGGTGTCACAGGTAGAGTTGGTGCCGACTGGTCAGCCGATCGCTCGGTCTGATTTGGGACAGATGAAAGCCCCTTTCGACTTGCTTTTCGCTCGTACATTGCCTTGTCGGCAGCGACGATCATTTGGTCAAACGTCTCACCATGCTCAGGGTACCCTGACGTGCCGAGGCTTACTCCGACTGATGCCTGTCGATTATCGACTGTCAGATAAAAAGCTCCGACTGCCGTCTCAATTCGATCGCACAAGTCTATGACGTCTTCGCGGGTGGTCTCGGGAATGAGCGCAACAAACTCGTCACCTCCATAACGAGCGAGAAAGTCATAGTCTCGTAATTGTTCGCGAATGACTTTGCTGACTTCTCTCAACATTTCGTCACCAACTTTATGTCCGAATGAATCATTTACGGCCTTAAACCGGTCCAGATCGAGCATGAGCAGTTGGAAACTAGTGCCACTGCGGCTCGCACGAGCGATTTCCTTATCAAATTGAAGCTGCAAGCTTCTTGCGTTCGGAAGACCCGTCATAGGATCAGTCAGTGCATGAACCTTGGCCTCATCGTGTTTTAGCGATGTGCCAATTGCGTCGGCCGCGATGCGAGAAATGGTTTCAAACAAACGTAGATGCTCTTCCCCATACTCAACTAGTTCTTGAGAATAGATCGTGACCGCGCCGATCAGTTTCTCATCGGCCACCAATGGGACTGACGCCATCGCAGAATACTGTCCAGCCAACCCGATCTCCGAAAACGAAAAATCCAGGTCCGGATCGACATTATAGACGGTTTCACCTACCTTCAATGCGTGACCCGTAGCCCCTTGCCCGATCTTTATCCGGCGTGACCGTAACAACTCAGAGTTTAGTCCAATCACTTGCGTCGCGGTTGCGAACCTTTTTCCATCGTCCACGAGGTAAAGCGAATACGTGTCAAATGGTACGAATTCTCCGATCTTCTCGGCACACATGGCTACCGTTTTTTCGAGGCTTCCGGAAGAACTAAACTCGCGCGCCAATTCGTACAAGCTAAATACTTCCCGATTTGCGAGTTTGATCTGTTCGACGTAGTTGTTCGTGTCGCACGGCTTTTCATCACTCACATGCGCGCCGTATGACAAGCCTTCCGCCTGTAATTCGTCTTCCAAGGAGGGAAGATTTTCCAAAAGGACTCTTACAATGCGAGGGTCAAAACGTGATCCGGCCTCGGAACGGATGATGTGACGTGCCTCGTCACTTGCTACGGCCGGTCTGTACGGCCGAGCACTGCAGACTGTATCGAACGCATCGGCGACCGAAAGAATACGGGCAGTAAGGGGAATTTCTTCGCGAACGAGTCCGCAGGGGTATCCGAGGCCATCCCAACGTTCGTGATGGTACTTAACAGTTGGAACTACCGGGTAGCCGAAACCAACTTCTTCCAAAATCGACGCGCCGACAAGTGAGTGGATCTTGGTTCTCTCGAACTCGGCCGCTGTGAGACTGCCGGGTTTGTTAAGGATATGGTCTGGAACTGCCAATTTGCCGATATCATGAAGCAAAGCTCCGGTTCTGAGTGCATTTATGTCGTTCTCGCCAAGCCCCATTATTCTGCCGATCCCCACGGCATACAATTGCGTTCGACGAACGTGCCCGCCGCCGACCTGATCGCGAGCATCGATAGCTGTGGCTATAGCCTCAACAGTGGCCAAGTGAATACGGCTAGCCTCAGTTATCTGGCGGGTTTTTTGTCTTAGCCGACTGAGATGCATGCGGTACGCAACCACGCCGATAGCGCTAACGGGCAAGAGCACAAGAATGAAATCTCTCCCAAAATATGCCAACAAAAGCCATAGCAGTGGGATCAAGGCCAGGACAATCAGTACTTGGACGTAGTTAATTCTATATTTCGATAGCAATTGTTGTTGCCCGACACGTACCCGTGAATTGGCGCGGTCAACTGTCATAGAAGATTTTGGGATATAGAACACCCCACCCCTCTTTTACTTACTACAATTGTCGTGCCAGCGCTCGATGACCTATGTGGCCGGCTTGTACGCGATTTTCGGGAGGCTCGACCATTCTGAATGATGAGTCAAACTGAATGGGTTCGGTCACTTCGACCGGCCACCGGGCGGCACTGCTGTTTAGTGTTGAGGTCAGCTACTTAGAACTTTTGTAGTGGGAATCTAGTGCAGCGGAGACGGCCGTAGCCGTGAGAGCAGAAATATTGCGCGAGAGTTTATCGAACACCTATAAACGGGATATGCGGTTAAGCTAGTACCGCTCATCTTCAAAGTCGTAGGTCGCGAAATCGTCCCTGTCCGGCACGTCATCGCCTGAAGATTCTCCTTTCAGGTCCAGTTCTATCGGGTCCATACCGACGACGACTAACCTGGATCCGCATTCTTCACAGGTGATCCCGTCACCCTGCTCGAACTCGGCGTCTACGAAAACTTCTTCACTGCACTCAGGACAAATCGATGTGGGCATGTTTTTCCTTTCTCCGGACAAACCTTAACGAGTTATTTGTATTCCAACAAAAACAACTTGAAAATAGGCTTGACATTCAATCTAACTTGAATTCAAAACGTTTTGCAAGACCTATTTACGAAGTTTGCCGCTACCCCGTCAGAATGTGAAAGGCCCCTGATTCATGCCTACGAACTTTCCTTTTTCACTCCTCGCCGATGCCGATTTTGATGTGATCGGCTTTGGGACAAACGCTGTCGATCACCTCATCCGCGTGCCGGAATATCCCGTGTTTAACTCCAAGGTCGAGTTGACGGACCACGTTGTATTACCTGGCGGCGAGATAGCATCGACCATGTATGGCCTGCAAAAACTGGGGGTCAGAACGGCCTATGTCGGCAGGTTTGGTAATGACGCTGCCGGGGAGCTCGGTTATGAGTCACTGGCCTCGAGCGCCGTGGACATGAGCTATTGCGAAAAGGTTGATGGCGCGGCCACGCAGGTGGCGTTCATTATCGTGGAGGAGCGCACCGGTGAACGAACGATCGTCTGGCATCGAGACAGAAAACTCGCCTACACGGCAGCCAACGCTCCATTGGACGCGGCGAAAAGAGGAAAGATACTACACCTGACGCCGCACGACGGCGATGCGTGCGTGGTAATGGCGACTGCGGCTAGATCCATGGGAGCGGTGGTATCTATGGACATAGACAACGTCTTTGATGGTATTGATCGGCTGCTGCCGCTGGTGGACGTCTGCATCGGCTCGGGCGATCTTATCGAACGCCTGTTTGGTACACGCGATAAACGCGAAGGACTGCGTAAGCTAGCGGCGAAATACGGCTGCGCCGTGGCCGGACTGACCCTGGGGGAAAGCGGGTCAGTCATCTACGCAAATGACCAGTTCATAGAGACGCCGGCCTATGCCGTTCCCGGCGGCTGTGTGGACACTACGGGGGCCGGCGATGCATTCCGCACGGGCTTCCTTTACGGGATACTAACGGGTGCAACCGTCGAGAAAAGTGCGGTGCTTGCCAATGCGACGGCGTCACTGAAATGCCGCGGCCATGGCGCCAGATCGGCGCTGCCGACGCTTGAAGAGCTGTCCGCCGTTCTATAGCCTGTCCTTAAAGAACCCAATGACCAGGGCCCACGCATCGCGGGCAGCGGTTTCGTCATAGACCTCGGGCCTTGTGTCATTGAAAAAGGCGTGATCCGCATCGTATTTGACCGAGTGGATGGGGAGCTCATGCCGCGCGGCAATGTCCTCGAGGGCGGACACCTTTTCCGGATTTATCCAGGCGTCGCGGGTGCCCGAGATAAATATCGTGGGTGTTTTCAGCTTTTTTAAGATCTCTTCCTCGGCGATGTCGCCGTAAAAAGGTGCGGCTGCACTCAGACCGTCGATCTCACACGCCGCGCGAAGGGCGAAGGTCCCGCCCATGCAGTAGCCCGTGATGCCAAAATGGGAGATGTCAAAAGACAGCATGGCGGCATCAGCGGCATTTTTGATCGTGTCAAGGCCATCCTCGATCTGGAGGTCGTGCATCAGCTTTCCCGCTTGCTCGCTGTCTGTGGCAATAGTGCCCCGATAGAGGTCCGGAGCCACAGCAATAAAACCCTCGTCAGCGTACCTGTTCGCGATGTCCTTGATATGGTCGTTCAGTCCCCACCATTCCTGAATGATAAGCACCGCCTTGTTGGTGTCCCTGTCGGGCATGGCCGTGTAGGCGCTTGTAGGCCCGTTCGCAGTGTCAAAAGTCAGTATCTCCGTCCGCATAAATTATCTCCCTTCTGAGCCACCAGGTTAAAAGAACCTTATCGTGTAGCTAAAACGCGCCCCGCGACCCGTCTCCGGTGAGATCTCCTTGAGGAAGGAGATGTGGTTGTAAAACAACTTATCGTTCAGGTTAAAGGCATTCACCGAAAAAATATGTGCGTAGTGCTGTCGCGGGACAATGTACGACCCCGCTACGTTAACGACGGCGTACCCGGCGGTGGGCGTCTCATTAGTAAATAGCCGGTCCTGACGGCCCACTGCGACCAGCTCGGGCCGCACGCTAAAGTTGCCGCGATGAATATCGGCGCCGAAGCGCGTACGCACCGGAGCGATGCGCGGCAAGGGACGGCCGTCCTTTAACTCTGCATTGACATAGTCGAGGCCGGCGAGAATATTGACGTACTTGTGGGCTGTAACGTCGAGGTTCAGCTCAGTCCCTCGAAAACGGCTGTCGCCCTGCGTGTAGTTCGCGATCTCCAGGCCGCTGCCAGCGTGCCTGATGCCGGTGGGAGCCAAGAAAATAAAGTCCCCGATGCTGTAATAGAAGAAGTTTGCCTCACCTCGAAGCCTCCCTGTCTGATGGCGAAGAGCGAGATCAATGCCGTTGCTGCGTTCTGCCTGCAGGTTCCGGTTGCCGATCTCAAACGAGAGTGTACCGTCATGAGGGCCGTTGTTATACAGCTCTTCAAGGGCCGGTGCCCGATACGAATGAGAGTAATTCGCGACGAAAGCACCGCCAGTCCATAACCCTGCTCGGAAGCCCGCAGCGCCCGAAAAGCCCGTGAAATCACGGTCGGTTAGTCGCGGATCCGTTGGGTTATAGCGGTTGTTCTCTACCCTGCCGCCAAACTGAAATGTAAATCGTTCGTGCTTCAGCTCCTCGAGAGCAAAAACCGAGAAGGAGTTCTGTTTAACAGGGCCGGCGATCAGCACTTCCTCGCCTACGGTCTGATATTTACGCCCAAACCCCTCGAATCCAAACCGGCCGCTCAGCATACCCGTCTGCTTTTGCTCAAACATCCCACGATATGAAAAAACCTTATTTCTAAAGGTCGTGCCTACGTCGCCCTCCACGAGCTCCTGGTGGCGATAGTTGCTAAAGTCGACCGTGAATTTTGCCCCGGTTATTACCCAATCGAGGTTGTTGTAGCCGAAGTTGAACTTCAGGTTATTGCGCCACATCCGCAGCGTCCTCTGCTCGGCCTCGGGGTCGGTGAAATCGAGAGGAATGCCGTACCGGTTCTGGTAATAGGTGAATGTGCTGTTGACAAAGGCGTTCTTGCCGTAATAGCCGCCGCCGATGGTGCCCGACGCGCTGCGCGTAAAGGTGTTTTCGACCGTCCCAAAATCGCCGCCCGCCTTATAGTCGCTCGTACGCTGCCCGGTAGCATTGGTCCACAGCATCCATCTGCCGATGCCGTATTCCAGCCCACCGCTGATGGCTCCCTGATGACTATTAGTGCCCCCAACCGTCGAAAAATAGCCCCTGGTGCCAGGGTGGGGCCCATCGTCGTGGCCGCTGATCGAGTTGACCACGCCGCCAATGGCATTGCTGCCGTAGAGCAGCGTTGCAGGCCCTTTGACCACCTCGATTCGCTCGGCAGCGAGGACGTCGACCGGCTCGGCATGGTCGCCCGACTGTGCGGCAAGTGAGCCGACACGCACACCGTCGGTCGACACCAGCACGCGATCGCCGTCAAAGCCGCGAATCACGGGACGGGAATTACCCGGCCCGAGCGAGCGTTTTGCGACGCCCGGCTCGCCATTGAGCACATCACCGAGGCCGACCGCGGCACGCTGGCGGATGGTGTTGGAGTCTACGGAGCTGACCGACGCGATGGCTTCGAAGGTCGACTGTTCCGTCCCCGACGCGGTCACGGTGACGGTCTCGTGGATGCCGGTCAGTGAAAGTTGAAAATTTGACTCGGTGCTGCCGCCGGCCGTTACGGTCACGGTCCTGGTGATGTCCGAGAAACCCTGCTGATGCACAAGTATCGTGTACCGGCCGGGCGGCACATCTGTAAAGGTGTATGAACCATCGTCACCGGTAGTAAGGGTGCGCCGCAGTTCAACGATCTGTATGGAGGCTTCATGGATCGTTGACCGGTCATCGGCAAAAGTTACCTTACCCGTGATGGTTCCAGAGGATTGTGCAAAGGCCGAGAGAGCAAAAAGAAATATAAAAAATAACCCCAGTGTTCTGTTCATAATGACGGTGTAATACGCTGCCCGGTTTTTAATGTTTTAGTCTATCGCACGCCGTGGGCCGCACGCTATACGTTGAGTGCGTTGCAGGCCGCCAAACGGCCTTTGCCGCTCTGCTGCAGGCGGCCAACTATACGGGGAGCGTTTGTTTACCGAGCTTTGATGTTTGATCGGCAATTTGGGTTTAATGCTAATCAGGCAAGAGGGTGATCGACGGACACCGATTACTAACAGATTTGCATCTGCATTAGAGCGTCTTATTTTGTCCCATGTCCCAGCGTCCCAGCGCGCGCAAGGCATGCTATAACGCGTGTGTCGTCCTGAAAAAAGTTGACACTTTCGAGTGCTTATTCCTGGTGGAAGTTGTCATTTGTGTCTTAGTCCTGAACAAGGTTTACAGTACGTCTCCTCGTCTGATCCTGCCCTTTTTTTCAAAGATCGTCCGGCATTAATTTCCGGCGCAGGCACCACTTTATCACCTGTTGCGTGCGTAGTCAAGTGTTTCATGTGCGGCACCAGCGCTGACTTGAATTCATACAATAAGTGCAACTTTTGAAATTGGCTGGGGAGGGCGAGTCGAAGTAGATTCGATGCGTTCTTCG
>JBHENG010000027.1:0-656 GCA_046262195.1 Pyrinomonadaceae bacterium
TCATTGAAGTGAAAGTGGCGTGCGCGAAAGGAGAGAGAATACCCCTCAGGACGATCAGAATAAATAATCCGACCAATCCTCCACCGGCCAGACCACGGCCGTAATAAAGAACGTTTTCAACCGTGGCAAATCCCAGAGCGATCACGCCCGCAAAGACGATGCCATCCAAAATGTCGTCGAAATAACGACGAAAAAAGATCAAAAGTATCAGCAAGCCCGAACCTTTAGACGCCTCCTCGAAAATGGGAGCCGCGATAACGGCACTCATACTCTCGCCGGTTTCAGGACTGGTCGCGATCGCGAGTCCAACGCCAAAGATCGTGTTGGCGAAAAAAGAGAAAATGACCGAGACGAGTGCTCCCCACGCAAATGCCAGCGCCAACAGCCAAAAGGGCTCAGGGTCGTATCTGTCGAGCCACATAAATGGCAAAAGGTAAAACATCGCCGGGATGAAAGCGACCACCGTGGCTAGCACTGCTGGAACAATCCCTACACTTGCGAACATGATCAACGCAACGACGATAGATAAAAATACGACCGCAAAGATCGTTCCGCCGATCGCAAGGTATCGTCCCGTTTTTCGCGCTTCAGGCTTCGCTGAAGGCATGCTTCCCATGGCGAAGTTAACAAGCGAATTCTGAACGGTAACCGGCTCA
>JBHENG010000027.1:666-7293 GCA_046262195.1 Pyrinomonadaceae bacterium
CACGGGCCGCAAGATCGTTGAACTGTTGCAGCTGATACTGACGAACATCGGTACCGGCCCCGACGTCAGGCTGGGCACCGCCTAAAAGTACGGTGGCCTTCACGCCGTTGATTCCAAATTGGATCTCATCCCCGGAACTTAACTTATAAACCGTCTCAATTCTGTGTCCATTGACCAGGGTGCCATTGGTGCTGTTGTTGTCGGTTAAGTAAAAGCCATCGGCCCGAGCCTCAATGAACGCATGCTGTTTGGACGCCACCCTCTCCGTTGCGGGGTCAAATCGTATGGTGCAAGTTTCGCTGCGGCCGATAGTAAGAAAACCGGATGCTAGATCAAAGGTGCGGCCCACAAGCGAGCCGCTTCCGATGGTGAGGCTCAATTTCATATTGCAATGATAGAAACAAAGGCCTCAAAGTCAAGCAAGCTTGAGTTTGGCCTCACTGGAGCTAAATGCGATGAGCTATTGTGGTTGTACTGATGACGGTGATGGACGATCACCAGTTTGGCCGAACGAACGGGTGCCAAAAGATCCGTCCGAACTGTTTATCCAGTACCACTCGTGGGTGTCCGGCCGGAAAACGGCGGGGTCGGCTTTGGAATCTCCGTCGTAATCTGCAGGGATGGGGACATCGTCCGCGGTTCCCCACTTAAATCCCCGCTCTGTGGGAATCGCTGCCGGGTCGTAAATATACCAAATACCGTTGTGCGGCCGGTACACTGCAAAATCGGTTACGCCGTTACCGTCAAAATCCGCGCTTACCGGCTTGTCCCCCTGGGTACCCCATTGCATGTAGAGCGGGAGCGATGAAGAGCTTTGCAATATATACCAAACTCCGTTCGCCGGACGCCAAACTACCAGGTCCGCTTTACCGTCCGCATCAAAGTCACCAGTTAGCGGCTTGTCGCTGCTGCCACCCCACTGATTTGCTTTCATACCCAGTGTACTTTGCAGGACGTACCAGACACCCGTACTTCGCCGCCAGACAGCAATATCCGTCCGTCCGTCCGCATCATAATCCGCCGGTACAGGAATGTCGCCTTCCTGACCCCACTGCACCGCTCGATAACTATTCCCGATTTGATAAAACCATTGCCCGCTCGAGGGGCGGAATACGGCGATCTCCGTCCTGCCATTCCCATCGTAGTCGCCCGGCACTATGATGTCGGTCGGTAGACCAAACCACGTGAAATCTGTTGACCGCGTCGAACTGGATTCGACTTGCCAGCCATTTTTGCCAAAGATGGAGACATCAGTTTTACGATCACCGTCAAAATCTGAAACACGATTCCTCGGCGGAGAGGTTAGGGCGCTGGCATCGAGCACAAATAGCCCGTTCTCCATGTCGCCTGCTAGGACTTTGTCATGCCCCAGCAGCGGGAAAACAGCCCAATTGCCGTCGTAGCTCGTGGGTATGCTGTTCTGAAAATTGGTCGTGCCGCAGATCATATCCCACGGCTCCGCCGCTAGCTGCAGCTGGTCCCCCGGGGCCGGCGGCGCAAACGCCGCAGGAAACGTATCGTACTGTCCGACTCTTTTGGGAAACGTCGGGTCAGTGAGGTCAAATACCTGTACGCCAGCCTGATACCACGAAATATATAGAGATTTTCCGAGCACGACCGGGTTGTGAGGGCTCACAGCGTTTATTCCAAGTTCGGTCGTTTTGATGGTCCTTACTAAAGTCGGCCTGGTGGCATCCCGTACGTCGTACACCCGAAGGTCGCCGTCCGTCGTTTCCCGGCACGAGTAGAGATAATTCCCGTCCTCGCTCGTCCACGAGCTGTGATTAGACATATCTCCCAATATTGAGCCCAGCAAGGTAGGAGGTTTTTGAGCGAGGTCAGAGATATCATAGATCTCGATCCTCCCAGTCCAGCCGGATGTGTACATCCGGTTACCGCGGACGTGCACAGCATGAACCCAGAGACTGTCCTGAGGTATAAAGTCCCACTTGTGAAACGGATGCGATGGATCAGCTATGTCGATTATCTTTAAAGTTTTGATCGCTACGCTGTTGTAGTTCTCGATCAGGTAATTGCCATGGACGACTATCTCGTGGACAGTGTTGAAGCCGTTACCAGTCGACCCATTAACTTTACTTAAAAGAACCGGTTTATATGGATCGGTAAGATCAACAATGTGAACGCCGTCTCCGGCAGCGGCCGGACCGACGGGTGACGGTCCGCCGCTTCCAAAGAAACCGAGGTTTCCTATGACGATCGCCTCTAGAAATGCCTGATTGGGCGAGGGGTTGTATACGCTGGCAAGAACAGGGGCATCAGGATCAGAAATGTCATATATAAATACGCCGCGGCAGTTATATGAACCCTGTACCGCTATCCGACCGTCTGCATAGATGTCAGTGAACTTTAGTTGCGAACTACCGGAGACTACCGAACAGTTGGGTGTGATATGAGAGCGTAACCGTACTTTTTGAGCGTCGACATCGGGCGGAGAAGCGGACATCAAAATAAAAACGATCACGAATAGTACTTTCAAACGTAATACTTGCCCCCTGGTTCTGGTAACGCACAACCGCCCTGCTTGCATATAGCTATTTTCGCGTCTTTTAACTGCTAAAAGCAAACAAAATCTCCGGCGCATCCATTCGACGAGACCGGAGATCAGATGTGCTCAGTTTTTTGTTTTTTACGACGCGGCTTGCATCGCCTCACGGATCACCAGATCAAATGTCCCGGGATCCACCTTCCGGAACCGACGGTTCCGACTCAACGACACCGCAACCGAGATGGTCGGGTTGTTCCCTTTAAATTTCATGCCGCCAGCCACCAATAGGTTATACAGCTCATTCACATGCAGCGGCCCGCCGGACTCTCTCAGTAAGAGAGTACACGCCTGGGTGATCGTGCGATCGCTAAACCGGTTACTGATCGGCTCGAAGTTGCTCGTAATAGACGGAATCCCGCGGTTCTGGTGTAAAAAAGCAATCGAGTTATCCCGACGATAGCCCCGCTCGTTGGCTTGAGGATATTGAGCTGATTCATTTTGCCGCCCGGAACCCCGATTTCGGCCCTCATAGCTCTCTTCGATCTTGAGAGACTTGCCCAGGTTCATCGATCGAGAGCCAGACCTCATTGTCACGAGAAGGCTATCGATGGCCTTTTCGGTTGAAGCAGCGCTGTTCTCAAGCGCCAAGATCTCCAGACGCAGATGTTCGACCTCTGATTCGGTTTCCCGCAACCGCGCAACAAGCCGGTTTTGGGCGTTGCGGGTCTGTCGCAAGCTTTGTTCAAGCGTTGCTATAAGGTTTTCGTCCAACATAATGAAATGAAACTAAATGGGGACTCTGCTCATGAGCGGATCAGGCATTTCGTTGAACCACAAACATCAGAACGTTCTCCAAACAAGAACGATACTCCGATGCTGGTAAAACATCAAGAGTTTTTATCGCGCGCTGGGCGTAAACATCAGCCAGACCGCGGATACGCGAGAGGACATCATTTTCCCGCAAAACGTCCTGTATATCGGCGCGTGAGAACGAGGAGTAATCCCCATCAAACATTATCTTCTCGAGTTTCGCCTTAAAGTGAGGTTCGTTTTCGATCAAATATATCAGCGGCAAGGTCAGCTTCCCTTCCAATAGATCTGAGCCCGCAGCCTTGCCAAGAGTCTCATCGGTGCCGGCAACATCCAGAACATCATCCGAAAGCTGGAATGCGATACCGAGGTTCATTCCATAATCCCGCAGTGCCTGCCGATGCTCGGGGACGGCACCGGCAAGGATCGCTCCGATCTCACAGCACGCCGAAAAAAGAAACGCTGTTTTTCGCCGGAGAATATCGAAGTATTCCGACTCGGTAATATCAAGACGGCCAATGCGTGTCAGCTGGATAAGCTCGCCCTCGGTCATTTTACGCGTCAGGCGAGTCAAAATATCAATGATCTCCAGGGATCTTTCCTTGACCGTAGTCTCAAATGCGGACATGTACAGCCAGTCGCCCATCAGGACGGCCGTTTGATTGCCAAACCTGGCGTTGACCGAGGCGCGGCTTCGGCGCAAATATGCGTTGTCAATAATGTCGTCGTGAACCAGCGTGGCAGTGTGGAGCATTTCCATCACGGTCGCGAGTCGGATGACCTTCTCCGAGTTTCCCGTGCCGCCCGCAGCAAAGTTAGCGAGGATAAGGAGGGCTGGGCGGACCCGTTTACCGCCGGATGCGCGAAGATAGGCGCCAAGATAGTCGATGACCTGTATATTCGAGGCCGCCTGACGCTCGTACTCGTCCTCGACAAGTGACATCTCGCGAGCGATCAGATCGAGTATATTTTTTGAAAGGATGCCGGGATGCTGCTTTTTAAGCGCTGGAGCAAATGTCTGCATGTGCTTTAATTGCTCCGGTAATTATCAAAAGTCATGTCTATGCCAAAATCTTTGCCCTTTAATTTGGCGATCACTTCCTGAAGAGTGTCCCTGTCTTTGCCCGACACACGCACGGTCTCACCTTGTATAGACGCCTGGACCTTAACCTTGCTGTCCTTTATGAATTTGACCACTTCTTTTGCTTTTTCGATCGGGATGCCCTGTTGAATCTTGACGATCTGACGTACGGTACCTCCGGCAGCCGGCTCTATCTTTTGATAGTCGAGTGCTTTAAGTGAGATACCCCGTTTGACGAATTTACTCTGGAGAATATCATTCATGTTCCGCAGCTTGGTCTCGTCCTCGGCCGTCATCAACAGGTCCTTGTCCTGCAGCTCCACCGTTGCTTTGCTGCCCTTAAAGTCGAACCGTTGAGATATCTCTTTTGTCGTTTGATTTATCGCGTTATTGACCTCAGCGTAATCAGTTTTCGAAACTATATCGAATGAGTTTTCCTTTGCCATAACAGAATATTTAATCACATGTCGATGGCGTTCGACATTCGCGAAACATGGAATCGGCTCGGCTTCTGTTACAGATCTACCCTGAACAGGTTTAGGAAGTTTGATGTGGTTTGCTGAGCCAGATGTTCCACAGGCACGCCGTGCAGATCAGCGAGAAACTGCGCCGTGTGAACGACAAAGCTCGGTTCATTTCGTTTACCGCGAACGGGGACGGGCGATAGGAATGGGCTATCGGTTTCTACAAGTAGTCTATCAAGCGGCACGACGCGCGCGACGTCCCGCAAATTCTCGGCATTCTTGAACGTTATATTTCCCGCGAACGATATCAAAAACCCAACCTTCATCAGGTGCTCGGCCATGCCGGCACTGCCGCCGAAACAATGCATTACACCCCCGGGAAAACCACTGTAAGAGCACTCGTCATGTAGAATGTCGACGGTTTCTTTGTCGGCGTCGCGCGAGTGAATGATGATGGGCAGGCCCATATCCCGAGCAACGCGTATCTGGCGGCGAAAGACTGCCGCATGAACATCACACGGACTGTGATCGTAGTGGAAATCGAGACCTACCTCGCCCCAGGCAATTACCTTTTTGCTGGAGCTAACCAAGTCGCGGAGATGCTGCTCGGCTTTGTCATCATATAGGGCCGCGTCATGGGGATGTACGCCAACAGAAGCAAATACCCCATCGTATCGTTCCGCAACGGCTACGGCGTTGGCAAAGGCTTCGGTGTTTGGATCGCCCGTACCAATCGTCAGCATCAAGGCCACGCCGGCGTCTTTGGCACGCTGAATGACCTGATCGCGGTCGGCGTCAAACTGCTCACCGTCTATATGGCAGTGTGAATCGACGAGTATCATTTAAGGCATGCAAGATGGTTGAGACGCTGCATTAAGTAGTGCTTATTTCAGCCTGGCTCCTACCTGTACATCTTCGAGAAACGTGGCTATTGCCGGTGTGTCGTCTTCGGACAGCGAGGCGGCGCAGATCATTCCCTCAGATTCCAGGCCACGCATTTTCCTGGGTTTTAAATTCGCGACGACGACGACTTTGCGGCCGATGAGTTTTTCGGGCTCGTAGTATTCGGCCAGCCCGGCGAGTATCTGCCGCGGCCTTTCTTCTCCCAGATCGATCTCGAAACGCAGAAGCCTGTCAGCTTTTGGTATACGTTCCGCGATCTTGATCTCACCAACCCGCAGCTCGACCTTAAGAAAATCATCGATCGCGATAAAATCTTTATCACTTTCCGCGGGGTCGGGCGTGGCTGCCAATGTGGGGCTTTGCGGCTGTTGTTGATCTGCCGGGACAGCCTGCTCTGCCGGACTACTTTCCTGTGACTCCTGATCGATATCATTCATAACCTCTGCTTTATCAATTCTTGGAAAAACGCCAACTGTTTCACCTATCGCGGTACGCCCGGGGAGCTGGCCCCATTTCAGATCAGCAGGATCGATCTTTGCTATATCCCCACCAAGTCCGATCTGGGAGTAAATACGATGAGACGAGTCGGGCATTACGGGGTACAAGAGAACGCAAATCCAACGGAGTGTTTCGCAGGCCCGGTACAGCACAGCATCGAGTGTTTGGGCCTGCTTTTCATCTTTGACTAGCTCCCACGGCTTTGCATCAGAGATCAGCTTATCTACTCGAGCAATCACATTCCAGATGGTTTCCAGACCCTGACTGAACTCAAAACCATCAAATCGTCGGATAAACTCATCTCGGGCATGTTCCACCACGGAGACCAAATCCTGGCCATCGGGATCGACGCCGGCCCGCCGGGC